>VGPP01000096.1 GCA_016882585.1 Cyanobacteria bacterium M_surface_7_m2_037 | reverse complement strand
TGGGCATGGACCTGAGCCACGGCGGCCACCTCACCCACGGCTCGCCCGTGAATGTGAGCGGCAAGTGGTTCAAGGTGGTGCAGTACGGGGTGGATGAAGCCACCCAACAGCTCAATTTCGAGAGCATTCGCCAGCTGGCGCTGGAGCACAAGCCCAAGCTGATCGTGTGCGGCTACTCCGCTTACCCGCGCACCATCGATTTCCAGGCCTTCCGCGCCATCGCCGATGAGGTGGGCGCCTACCTCCTGGCCGACATGGCTCACATCGCCGGCCTGGTGGCCGCCGGCGTGCACCCCAACCCGGTGCCCGTGTGCGACGTGGTGACCACCACCACCCACAAAACTCTGCGCGGCCCCCGCGGAGGCCTGATCCTCTGCCGCGATGCCGAATTCGCCAAGCAGTTCGACAAGGCCGTGTTCCCCGGCAGCCAGGGTGGCCCGCTCGAGCACGTGATCGCCGCCAAGGCCGTGGCCTTCGGTGAGGCGCTGCAGCCGAGCTTCAAGGCTTACGCCCAGCAGGTGGTGGCCAACGCCCAGGCCCTGGCCGCCCGCATCCAGGAGCGCGGCATCGACGTGGTGAGCGGCGGCACCGACAACCACATCGTGCTGCTCGATCTGCGCGGCATCGGCATGACCGGCAAGGTGGCCGACCTGCTGGTGAGTGATGTGCACATCACCGCCAACAAGAACACCGTTCCCTTCGATCCCCAGTCGCCGTTTGTGACCAGCGGTCTTCGCCTGGGCACCGCCGCCTGCACCACCCGTGGCTTCGATGAGGCGGCCTTCCGTGAGGTGGCCGATGTGATCGCCGATCGCCTGCTCAATCCGGAAGACGCCGCGATCGAGCAGCGCTGCCGCGACCGTGTGGCCGCCCTGTGTGAGCGCTTCCCCCTCTATGCGGAAGCCCGCGAACTGCAGCCCGCTTGAACGACTGGCCCGCGGCGTGTCATCCGTGATCGCCGCGGAGCTGGGCCCTGCTTAAGCTGCGGCCGGCAGGGCTATTCCAGGCCCCGATCCCGACCGCGCACCGCCCCCGATGATCTCCAGCCGGCCGGATCTCGCCGCTGTTCTGGCGTTCGGTATCGCGGCCGTGTGCACGGCGCTGCTGGTGCCGATCGTGCGCCGGGCAGGCCTTCGCTGGGGGCTGATCGATCAGCCCGATTCCCGCAAGCAGCACACCACCCCGATGGTGCGCCTGGGGGGCGTGGGCATCGTGGGCGGTTTCGTGGTTGCCCTGGCCTTGATCTGGCTGCTGGGTGGTTTTGTGGAGCTGCCGCCCCAGCGCGATAGCCAGATCTGGACCACCATCGCTGGTGCCCTCTGCTTCTTTGTGATCGGCCTCGCCGACGACCTGTTTGCCTTGCCACCGCTGCCCCGCCTGGGCGGCCAGGTGCTGGTGGCGATGGCGGTGTGGAGCCAGGGTGTGCAGATTGGGGCGATCGATCTCCCCGTTCATCTCTTTGGTGGCCCCCCGGGTGCCATCCCCCTGCCGGATGGTTTGAGCCTGATCGCCACGGTGATCTGGTTGGTGGGTATCACCAATGCGATCAACTGGCTGGATGGCTTGGATGGCCTGGCCGCCGGTGTGAGCGGCATCGCCGCCGTGGGGTTGCTGTCGGTGAGTTACAGCCTCAATCAGCCGGCGCCAGGGCTGTTGGCCGCGGCCCTGGCGGGTAGCTGCCTCGGCTTCCTGCGCCACAACTTCAATCCCGCCCGCATCTTCATGGGCGATGGCGGCTCCTATTTCCTTGGCTTCGCCCTGGCGGCGATCAGCATCGTGGGCCCGGCCAAAGGCCTCACCAGCGTGAGCCTGCTGCTGCCGCTGCTGATCCTCTCGCTGCCCTTGGCTGATATGTCGGCCGTGATCATGGGGCGCCTCAGCCAGGGCCATTCGCCCTTCTATCCCGATCGGCGCCATCTGCATCACCGCCTGCTGCGTGCCGGCTTCAGCCACCGCCGCACCGTGGTGCTGATCTATGCCTTCACCCAGTGGCTGGCCGCCCTGGCCCTGGTGCTGGCCAATGCGGAACTGCGCTTTCTCTGGCTGGGGCTGGCCACAGCCGTGCTGATTGTGGTGGTGATCGCCGCCCGCCGCAGCCTCAACCGCGAGTTGGCCGGGGATGAGCGCTGAAATCCTCTGCATCGGCACCGAGCTGCTGCTGGGCAACATCACCAATGGCAATGCCCGCTGGCTTGCTGAGCAGCTCGCTGCCCTGGGCGTTCCCCACCACCGCCAGCTCGTGGTGGGCGATAACCGCGAGCGCCTGATCGCCGAGCTGCAGGCCGCGGCTCAGCGCTGCCGCGTGCTGATCACCACCGGTGGCCTGGGTCCCACGCCCGACGACCTCACCACCGAGGCGATCGCGGCCGCCTTCGATACCCCGCTGGTGGAGCACCCCGAGGTGTGGGCCGAGATCCAGGCCCGCCTGGCCGCCCGCGGCCGCCCCTGCGCGGCCAGCAATCGCCGCCAGGCTTTTCTGCCGGAGGGGGCCGCGCTGCTGCCCAACCCCACCGGCACGGCTCCCGGGATGATCTGGAGCCCGCGGCCGAATTTCACGATCCTCACCTTCCCGGGGGTGCCCAGCGAGATGCGGGCGATGTGGCAAGCCACGGCTGCCCCCTGGCTGCAGGCGGCCGGCCTGGCGGAGGGGGTGTTCGCCAGCCGCATGCTGCACTTCTGGGGTGTGGGCGAATCCAACCTGGCCGAGCAGATGGCGGATCTGCTGGAGGGCTCCAACCCCACCGTGGCCCCCTATGCCGGCTCCGGGGAGGTGAAGCTGCGGATCACGGCCCGGGCCGCCACCGCCGAGGCGGCTGCACAGCTGCTGCAGCCGGTGGAAGCCGAGATCCGCGCCCGCAGCGGGAACCTGTGTTTCGGCGCCGACGACGACACCCTGGCCTCGGTGGTGTTGGAGCAGCTGCGCCGGCGCGGCCAGACCCTGGCGGTGGCCGAAAGCTGCACCGGTGGTGGCCTTGGCGCGGCTCTGGCTGCCGTGCCTGGGGCCTCCGATGTGTTCCTGGGCGGTGTGATCGCCTATGCCAACAGCGTGAAGCAGGGCCTCTTGGCTGTGCCTGCAGAGCTGTTGGCGAGCCACGGCGCCGTGAGTGATCCCGTGGCTCAGGCGATGGCGGAGGGCGCCCGCCGAGCCACCGGTGCCGATTGGGCCTTGGCGATCACCGGTGTGGCCGGCCCCGGTGGTGGCAGCAGAGAAAAGCCCGTGGGGTTGGTGCACCTGGCTGTGGCGGGCCCTGCGGGGTGCAGCAGCGAGGGAGTGCGCTTCGGTGCCAGCCGCGGCCGCAGCTGGATTCAGACCCTTAGTGCCGGGGAGGCCCTCAATCGCCTGCGGCTGCAGTTGCAGTGCCACAGCTGATCGCCCACAGGTCTCACCCCTAGGCTGGCTGGCTGCATTGGTGGACGCGCCGTGAGCTCCGGCACCCTTTACGACAAGGTCTGGGATCTGCATCAGGTGGCCCAGCTGCCTGGCGGTGCCACCCAGCTGTTCATCGGCCTGCACCTGATCCACGAGGTCACCAGCCCGCAGGCCTTCGCGGCCCTGCGGGATCTCGGCCTGAGCCTGCGCCATCCCGAGCGCACCGTGGCCACGGTGGATCACATCGTGCCCACCACCTCCCAGGCGCGTCCCTTCGCTGATCCGCTGGCTGAGGAGATGCTCGCCACGCTTGAGGCCAACTGCGCTGAGCACGGCATCACCCTGCATGGCATCGGCAGCGGCCGCCAGGGGATCGTGCACGTGATCGCTCCGGAGCTGGGCCTCACCCAGCCGGGCATGACCGTGGCCTGCGGCGACTCCCACACCTCCACCCACGGTGCCTTCGGTGCGATCGCCTTCGGCATCGGCACCAGCCAGGTGCGCGATGTGCTGGCCAGCCAGAGCCTGGCGATGGGCAAGCTCAAGGTGCGGCGCATCTGGGTGGATGGCCAGCTGCAAAGCGGTGTGTACGCCAAGGATCTGGTGCTGCACGTGATCCGCACCCTCGGCGTGAAGGGCGGCGTGGGTTACGCCTATGAATTCGCCGGCCCGGCGATCGCGGCGCTCTCGATGGAAGAGCGCATGACCCTCTGCAACATGGCGATCGAGGGCGGTGCCCGCTGCGGCTACGTGAACCCCGATCAGGTCACGTTCGACTACCTGAAGGGCCGGCCGTTTGCCCCCAGCGGGGCGGCCTGGGATCAGGCGGTGGCCTGGTGGAGCAGCCTGGCCAGCGGCGCCGATGCCGTGTTCGACGACGAGGTGCGCTTCGATGCCGCTTCGATCGCCCCCACCATCACCTGGGGCATCACGCCAGGCCAGGGCATCGGTGTGGATGAAACCGTGCCCACCCTCGAGCAAACCGAGCCCGACGAGCGGCCCCTGGCGGAGGAGGCCTACCGCTACATGGATCTGCAGCCCGGCACCCCGATTGCCGGCACCCCCGTGGATGTGTGCTTCATCGGCAGCTGCACCAACGGACGCCTGAGTGATCTGCAGGCCGCGGCCGCTGTGGCCAAAGGCCGCAAGGTGGCGCCTGGCATCAAGGCGTTTGTGGTGCCCGGCAGCGAGCAGGTGGCTGCCGCCGCCGAAGCGGAAGGCCTCGACAAGGTGTTTGTGGAAGCCGGCTTTGAGTGGCGTGAGCCCGGCTGCTCGATGTGCCTGGCGATGAACCCCGATCGCCTGGAGGGCCGCCAGATCAGTGCCAGCTCCAGCAACCGCAACTTCAAGGGCCGCCAGGGTTCCGCCAGCGGCCGCACCCTGCTGATGAGCCCGGCCATGGTGGCCGCCGCCGCCATTCACGGCCGCGTGAGCGACGTTCGCACCCTGCTCAACCCCTGATCCCATGACCACCGCCACACCGTTCCCCACCGGCCCGATCAGCAGCGTCAGCGGCACCACCGTGGTGGTGCGCGGCGACGACATCGACACCGACCGGATCATCCCGGCGCGCTTCCTCAAGTGCGTCACCTTTGATGCGCTGGGCCCTGCCGCCTTCGCCGACGACCGCGCCGAGCTGGCAGCCAGCCCGGCAGGCCCTCACCCGTTTGATCGGCCCGAGCATCAGGGCGCCTCGATCCTGCTGGTGAACCGCAATTTCGGTTGTGGTTCCAGCCGTGAACATGCCCCCCAGGCGCTGATGCGCTGGGGCATCCGCGCTGTGGTGGGTGAAAGCTTTGCCGAGATCTTCTACGGCAACTGCTTGGCTCTGGGTATTCCCTGCCTGGTGGCCGATCACGACACGATGCTGGCGATTCAGGCTGCGGCGGACGCCGATCCGGCCGCGAGCTTTGCGGTGGATGTGGCCGAAGCGCGGCTCGGCTGCGGCAACCAAACCTGGCAGCTCGACCTGGCGGCTGGTCCCCGCCAGATGCTGGCAACAGGCCAGTGGGATGCCACCGGTCAGCTGCTGGCTAACAACACAGCGCTTGCGGCAACGGCAGCTCGGTTGCCCTACCTGAGCGGTTTCGCGGCCGCCTGAGCCCTGCCGCAGCGGGCCGCCGCAACAACCTGTGGCGGCCACTCGCGCAAGTGTCTATCAAGGAGAGAGGACGGTTCGTGGCCGATGCGCTCCCTTGCTTCTCTCCAGCCGGCCCTGGCGGCGGTGCTCTTGCTGGTTCCGGCGGCGGTGGGCGCGGCTCAACCGGTGGCTGTCGAGCCCTTCCGCTCGGCAGCCCCTGAGGCTTCGCCGCCCTGGCTTCAGTGCCGTGGCTGCGACCTGCGCGGCGCCGATCTGAGCGGCTTGCTGCTCAATGGCCTCGATCTTCGGGATGCCGATCTGCGCGGCGCTGATCTGCGCGGCAGCAATCTGGAGGGAGCTGATCTCAGTGGTGCCGATCTGCGCGGGGCGTTGCTGCAGCACAGCTGGCTCACCAATGCCGACCTCAGCGATGTGGATCTGCGCCAGGCCAACCTGCGCGATGCCGTGTTGATTCAGGCGCTCACGCCTGGGGTGCAACTCGAGGGCGCCGTGTTGATCGGCGCTGATTTCACCGGCAGCGATCTGATGATCGGTGGTGAGGAGGCTGGCCCCGATCCGCTTCCGCCGCTGCGCCCTTAGAAGCCCCGGCGTTGGATGGCCTGATCCTGGGCCAGGCCAGGTGGGGTGTACGGCACGAAGGGCACACCGGTGCCGCGGAAGTTGAAGTCGTTGAGCTTCACCCGCACGCCGCCGATGCCCTGATAAGGGCTGTAGTACACGGCCAGCTCGTAGGCACGCCGCTGCCAGCGCAGCTCCACGTAGGAATCCACCACATCCCCGAAGAATTCGGAGTTGGGGTCGGTGTTGAGGCCGATGCCGCCGCTCAACATCAGCGGCCCCACCAGCTGCTGCGTGAGGCCAAGGCCGATGGTGCTGAGATCCACGATGCGATCAAAACTGAAGGGGCTCACGCCCTGGCGCAGGGTGCCGCCACCGGTCACGGTGAATTGGGTGTAGTCGAGGAAGTTTTTCTGCAGGTGCCCCAGCGTGAGGGTGGGGCCGCCACTGATGCTGACGGCCTGCT
>VGPP01000095.1 GCA_016882585.1 Cyanobacteria bacterium M_surface_7_m2_037 | reverse complement strand
CGGAGGCACCGCCGCGCTGTTGATCTTCAACATCAGCTTCACCGTGGCCGTGATTTTGTTCGGCGAGATCCTGCCGAAGGCGATCGGTAACAGCTTCGCCATGCCGATCTCCCTGGGGGGAGCGCGGATGCTGCTGCTCCTGGAGCGACTCACCCTGCCGCTGCTGCTGCTGCTGGAGAAGCTGATGCCGGCGATCACTGCAGAGGCCGATCTCACCACCAATGAGCGGGAAATTCATCTGATGGCACGGCTGGGGTCTCAGCAGGGCCAGATCGAGGCGGATGAAGCGGCCATGATCGGCAAGGTGTTCGCCCTCAACGACCTCACAGCAAGGGATCTGATGGTGTCGCGCGTGGCGACGCCCTCACTGCCAGGAGCCGCCAGCCTCGAATCGGTGCGCCAGGAAATCCTTGCCGCGCCCGACGATGCCTGGTGGGTGGTGCTGGGGGAGGAGGTGGATGAGGTGCTGGGGGTGCAGAGCCGCGAGGAGGCCTTGGGCGCCCTGCTGCAAGGCGGGGGAGCGCGCCTGGTTTGCGAGCTCTGCGATCCGCCTCAATACGTACCGGAGATGATCCGTGCCGATCGCCTACTCACCACATTCCGCCGGGGCGATCGGAGCTCTGTGCGCGTGGTGGTGGATGAATTTGGCGCCTTTGTGGGGCTGGTGAGCGCCGCAGACATCCTTGGGGTGTTAGCCGGCTGGAAACGCCTGCCCGACAACACAGGTGGACCTCAGGACTGAACGCGGCGGCGATGCTGATGCTCCAGCAGAAGCCAGTAGCCACCGCCCAGCACCACCGCGCTAACCAAGCCCACCAGCAGCGAACCCAGTAGCAGCCGACCACTCATCGCGACCCCAAGATCCCAAAGGGGCGCTTGCTGCAGCTCCTGCAGGGTGGGGAAGGCAGGCCCTGGCCCCAACAGCAGACACCCCAACTGGTAGTTGAACCAGTAGAGGGGCAGATAGGTGAAGGGGTTACTGATCCAGGTGCCCGCTGCCGCCAGGATGTGGTTGCCGCGCACCACGCTGGCCAGGGCGACCCCCAGCACGATCTGCAACCCGAAAAAGGGGAAGCAACCCATGAAAATGCCGGCCGCTAACCCCCTGGCCCGCTGACCATGGCTGCCCTCGTGGTGCCACAGCCACAGCAGCCGTTGGCGCAACAAACGCAGCAGGCTCTTGTGACGTGAGGGGCGGCGAGCTGAGGAACTGGCGCTTGGCCGCACGAGGCTCAACAATCGATCAAGACGCACCATCCTGATCGATCGCCTTGCCAGCCGGAGGGCTTAAATCCCGAACCAGCGGCAGATCAGGAACGGCACCGTGATCGTCATGGCGATGGTGAGCGGGAAGCCGTAGCGGGCGATATCGAGGAAGCGATAGCGACCCGGGCCGAACACCATCAGGTTGGTCTGATAGCCCACAGGGCTGAGGAAGCTCTGGCTGGCACCGAACAGCACTGCGTAGATGAAAGCCATCGGCGGCTGGCCGAGGCCCTGGGCGAGCTGGCCGGCGATCGGAATCAGCATGGCCACCGTGGCGGCATTGCTCATCACCTCGGTGAGCAGGGTGGTGAACAGGAACACCACCAAAAGAGCCCCATACACAGGCCAGCTTTCAAGCCCAAGCAGCAGGGCCTTGGCGAAAGCCGCTGCCAGGCCGGTGTTTTCCAGAGCCACGCTGAAGCTGGCCAGGGAGCCCAGCAGCAGGATCACATCGAGGCGAATCGCCCGCTGCAGTTCGCCCGGGCGCAGGCAGCCGGTAGCCACCATCGCAACCGTGCCGAGCAGCACCGAAGCCACCAGGGGAATCAGATCAAAGCCCGGCAACGCAATCACCAGCACGGCGATCAGCAGCGCCACGCGCTTGCGGCTCACCGTGGGCAGATCCTTCTCCAGCTGCTCGAGCACCACCAAATCGTTGTTGGCTTGGAGGCCGCGGATGGCATCCTTTGGGCCCTGGAGCAGCAGCACATCGCCCTCCCGGAGCTGAGCCCGGCCCAGCCGCTCGCGCAACACCTCATTGCCGCGGCGCAGGGCAAGAACGGTGACGTTGTAACGCTGACGGAAGCGCAGATCCCGGAGGCAATCGCCGGCGAGGGTCGAACCGGAGGGCAGCAACACCTCCACCATGCGCTGGTTGTTCTGTTGATCGGGACTGCTGAGGCCCTCCGAGGTGGGAGCCAGCACCACGGTGTGGTCCTGCTGGATGCGCAGCAGATCTTCGCGGCTGCAGCGAAGAAGTAGGCGATCACCCAGCACCAGCGTGCGGTCGGCTAGCGGAGGCATGAACCGTTCCGTGCCGCGGTGCAGCTCCAGCACGTCGACATCGAAGCGGCGCTGCAAGCGGCTGCCATGGAGCGACTGACCAATCAGCTCGGAGCCAGGGGGAATCTCCACCTCGGTGAGATAGCCACTGCTTGAGAGCGAGGCAATCAGGTCGTCGTCGTCGGTGCCGCGATCGGGCAGAAAGCGATCTGCCAGGAGCAGCATCACAACACCACCAATCGCCCAAACCCCGATGCCGATGGGGGTGAAGCTGAACAACCCGAAGGCCCCATAGCCAAGCTTGCTGCTCACCTCACTGGCCAGCAGATTCACCGAACTGCCCAGCAGGGTCATGGTGCCGCCCAGCACCGTGGCAAACGAGAGCGGCAGCAGCACCTTGGAGGGGGAAATGCGGCGGCGCTGGCACCAGCCCTCAATCACGGGCAGCAGGCTTGCCACGATCGGGGTGTTGGGCACAAAAGCCGACACCGGACCCACCGCGGCCACCATCACGGCGATCATCCGCTTGGGGCTGCGCACGGCATCCGAGCCGATCAAGGCCCGCAACCGATCCAGGCCACCGCTGCGGAACAAGCCAGCGGAGAGGGCGAACAAGCCCATCAAGGTGATCAAGGCCGGGCTTCCGAATCCCTCCACGGCTTCAGACGGCTTGAGCACGCCCGTGACCATCAACAGCGCCGCGGCCAGCAGACCAACGAGCTCGGGCGCAAGCCAGCCACCAACAAACAACACGACGGCCCCAACCAGGACCAAGAGGGTGATCAGGGCCCCTGGCTGGAGCACTGCAAGCAGGAGATCAGCCACAGGAGGCGCACGCAGGGGCCCACGATACAACGGTGTTCAGATCGGATTTTCGAAGTTATTGACCCAGCGGGCAGCCTGCGGCCGCAGGACGCGGGAATCCTTCATTTCCGAGCGCGTTACCGTTCTTTGGATGACAGACTGATCGCTGCGCTTACCAGCCCGATTGGGGTTCAGTGCGAAAACCACGTATGGCCTGCAGGCCTTGATGGAGCTGGCGGATGTGCAATCCAGCGGAGAGCTCCTGCAGGTGGCCGAGATTGCTGCCAGGCAGGCCATCCCTGAGCGCTACCTGGAGCAAATGATGACCAGCCTGCGCCGCTCAGGGTTCGTGCGCAGCGTCCGCGGCGCGCGCGGTGGCTACACGCTCTCCAGGCCAGCTGCTCAGATCAGCCTGGCCGACGTGATCGCCTGCCTCGATGGCACAGCTGAGCAGCCTGATCCGGCTCAAGGCAGCAACGAGCTGCAGGTGATCCGTGCGCTCGGGGATGAGCTTCGCCTGCGAAGGGATCAACTCCTCAACAGCACAAGCCTCTTGGATCTCCTCACTGAACGGGATGCGCGCCTGCAAGCGCAGGCGATGTATTTCATCTAAGGCGCGCTCAATCAGCCGCGAACAAATCAAACCAACGCAGCAGGCTGCGTTCAGCCTTAAACGGAGGCCAGCAGGGTCAAATGATGCAAGCCCTCAATGCCCTGCCAACCGAGATAAACGCCCAGCACGAGTGCAAACACGCCCACCAGCCATTCGGCCCGGTGCACCAGCCAATCGTTCACGCGCTCGAGCGACACGCGCAGCCCCTCACCATTCACGATCCAGAGCAGCGGTGGGAGCAGCAGCAAGGAGGCGGTCACGGCCACAAACACGGCTCCCACCTCCAGATCGCCGCGCAGGCTGGTGTGATTGGTGAGCAACATTCCGCCTTCTTTCACGTAGAACACCAGGTTTTCCGGGCTCACCAAGGCGCACCCTGCCCCGAGCCCCACCAGGGGAAGACCATCAAGCTCTGGCAGCCGGGTCATCAGCTGCATCGCCCAGTTCTCCTCGCCAATGGCCACGGCCGGCGTGAGCTGAAACAAGCCCAACCCCACTAAGGCCCCCGCACCGATCAGATCGATCAAGATCTGGCCGCGGCTGCCGAGGTGCATGGCCCAGCTCAGCCGCCCGCCGATCAACACCACGGCGCTAAGAGCGCCGCCATTGGCGAGCACCCAGCCCGTGAGGAAGGTGCCGCAGCGCCGCAGCGGTTGGCTGCCCAGGAGCAAAAGAGCCACCAGGGCAATGTTGAGAGGGCTGAACGAGATGCCCAGACCGAAGGCCAGGGTTTGGGTGAGCCAGTGGAACGGCAGCATTAAGGAGGAGCGTGCGGCTCAGCAGACGCTCATCTTCAGAGATCCACGCCGACAGCTGTGACGATCCGCCCACCAAACGGAAGCGACTGAAAAGCCCAGTTGCATTTTCAAACGCCTCAAGACGCAGCTCTTTTCCGCCTCTCTAGCGTTGATCGATCTCACTGCCTTCACCCGTGGTCAATCCTCTGCAGCCGCTCGGACATGTCCTGCAGCATCGCCGGGTCTGGATGGCCTCCACGGCGCTTGTTGTGAGTGGCGCCGCACTCAGTGGCTGCCGCCCTCCGGATACCCAGGCCCTGAAAAAGAACGCCTGTGAGCAGGCTGCCGCCTCGCTCGACATGCAATCGGTGAGCCAAATGGATGCCCTGCGCAAAGCGCTGGGCCTGGCCCCCGATGTGGATCCAATCCGAGCCTGCACCGAGCTCGGGGCCAACATGAAACCAACCACCCAGCCCGCAGAAGCTGAGGCTGAAGGCGAAGCTCCGAACTGATCGGCGGGAGCCTCCAGTTCGAAGCCAGATCAGTTGAGTCCAGCGAGGATGGCCCTCTAGCAAGTAGCTCCAGAAGGCCTTGGGCAAGTCGCCGGACGTTCAGTGGCACGCCTTATCGGCTGAGGCCTGTCTGCAGCAGCTGAAGGCCAGCCGCGACGGACTCACCACGGCTGAAACAGCACGGCGACTGGCGGCATCCGGCCCGAACAAGCTCGAACTGTCCGAAGGGCGCAGCGCCTGGCAGATCCTTTGGGATCAGTTCAGCAACGTGATGCTGATCATGCTGCTGGCGGTGGCAGCCGTGTCAGCGGCGGTGTCGCTGCATCAGCGGGAATTTCCCAAGGATGCGATCGCGATCCTGGTGATCGTGGTGCTCAATGGCCTGCTGGGGTATCTGCAGGAAAGCAAGGCGCAGCAGGCCCTGCTGGCCCTGCGCGACATGGCGCAACCCATGGTGCAGGTGCGCCGGGATGGCCAGTGGCAGCGGGTGGGCAGCGAAGAGCTGGTGCCCGGTGATCTGATCCGGCTGGAGGCCGGCGATCGGGTGCCCGCCGATGCACGCCTGCTGGAGGCCGCCGATCTGGGGGTGCGCGAGGCGGCGCTCACCGGCGAAGCGGAAGCGGTGTTCAAGAAGGCCGAGCTGGTGCTGGATGAGGCCACACCGGTGCTAGAGCGCCAGAACTGCCTGTTCCAGGGCACCGAGGTGGTGCGCGGCCGCGGTGTGGCGCTGGTGAGCGCCACCGGTATGGCCACCGAACTGGGCCAGATCGCTGAACTGATCAACACCGCCGGCGGTGAAAGCACGCCGCTGCAGGAGCGGCTCGACAGTCTGGCCAAGGTGCTGGTGGGCAGCGCCCTGACCCTGGTGGCGGTGATGGTGGGCATTGGCCTGCTGCTCGGGCAGGACCCGATGAACCTGCTGGAGGTGTCGCTGTCGATGGCGGTGGCGATCGTGCCGGAGGGTCTGCCGGCGGTGATCACGGTGACCCTGGCGATCGGCACCCAGCGCATGGTGCGCCGCGCCGCACTGATCCGGCGCCTGCCGGCGGTGGAGGGCCTGGGCTCGGTGACGGTGATCTGCTCCGACAAAACCGGCACCCTCACCCAGAACCGCCAGGTGGTGCAGGAACTGCGGGTGGGCACCGAACGGGTGAGCGTGAGCGGCCAGGGCTACGACCCCAGCGGCAGCATGACCGCCAGCGCGCTGGACGTGCCCGCCGGCGCCAGCGCCGGCAGCGCCGCCGGTGCCCGCACCCTGCTGCTGCAGGCCGGCGTGCTCTGCAGCGATGCCGAGCACAAGCAGCTGGCCGATGGCAGCTGGGACATCCTAGGCGATCCCACCGAAGGCGCCCTGTCGGTGGTGGCCCTCAAGGCCGGCATCGATGATTTCGAGCTGCGCAGCCACTACCGGCGGGCCGCCGAAATCCCCTTCAGCTCCGAGCGCCAGCTGATGGCGGTGTGGATCGAGGATCCCCGCGCCGAGCTGCAGGGCCCCCTCGGCAGCAGCGCCAGTGGATCATCACGGCTGCTGATCAGCAAAGGGGCACCAGAGGTGATCATCGGCCTGTGCGATCGCTGGATCGATGGCTCCGGTGTGGTGGCCCTGAGCGATGGGCAGCGGCAGTGGTGGCTGGATCAGGCCCGCGACC
>VGPP01000094.1 GCA_016882585.1 Cyanobacteria bacterium M_surface_7_m2_037 | reverse complement strand
CGGAAAGACAACAGCACCAGGGGGACGGGCAGGCGCGCCAGAACACTGGCGTGCGCTTTCAGGCTGCAGAGGGCTCGGATAAACCACAACCCGCTGCCAGGCCAATGAAACATCATACATTGTGAAGCCCGGCCCCAAAAAGCGCACAGGCGTTCGCCGTGCTCTGGCGAGCCACCGCCTGCAGGGTCTCGCCGCGCAGCTCGGCCACCCGCTGGGCCACAGCCGCCACAAACGCCGGCTCGTTGCGCTTACCGCGACGGGGCACCGGTGCCAGGAACGGGCAATCGGTTTCCACCAGGTAGCGATCGGCCGGCACCAGCTGGGCGCAGGCGTGGGTGTCGGTGGCCTTGGGGAAGGTGACGTTGCCGCTGAAGCTGATGAACAGACCCAGCTCGAGGAAACCGACCATCTCCTCCGGGGTGCCGCTCCAGCAATGCATCACGCCGCGGGGGCAGGCGCCACGGCCCTTGCGCTCCCGCAATTCAGCGAGCATCGGCTCGGCGGCATCGCGGCAGTGAATGATCACCGGCAGATCGAGCTCCACCGCCAGATCGAGCTGGGGGCGCAGCATCGCCAGCTGCTGATCGAGGTTCTTATCGCGGAAGAGATCAAGGCCCAGCTCGCCGATGGCCACCACACGGGGGTCATCAACAGCGGCGGCCTTGAGCACGGCCGGCGTGTCGCTCTGCCAGTGCTCGGGATCGAGCGGATGCACGCCCACGGCGTAGCGCAGCTCGGGGAAGCGATCGGCCAGAGCCCGGATCGCCGGGATCTCCGAGGGCTCCACACACGCGTGAAGAAGGCGACCCACACCGGCATCACGCCAGCGCTGGGCCACCTCCTCCAGGTCGTCGTCGAAATTTCGAAAAACGATGTGGCAGTGGCTGTCGATCAGGGGAGCATCCAGGCTCTCGAGGGCGACGGCCGCAGCCATAACAAAGGGTTCAGGCGATGCCCGAACCCTAAACAATGCGGCTCCGCCGCTGATCAGGCCTTGGCCGCAGGCTCAACGGCCTTCTTCACCGCTGCGCTCAGGCGCGACTTCTGATGGGCACCGTTGTTGCGGTGCAGAACACCCACCTTCACGGCCTTGTCGATCTTGCTGAAGGCCGCGCTCATCGTGGTCTGAACGGTGACCTTGGCCGCATCGCCAGGCTCCTGGGTGTAAGCCGCGCAGGCGGCGAAGCAGCGCTTCATCAGGGTGCGCACCGCAGACTTGTAGGTGCGGTTGTGCAGGCGATTGCGCTCGGCGATCAGAACGCGCTTCTTCGACGACTTGTTATTGGCCACAGGCTGTACTGCACTGGCACGGCAAACGAAGACTCTACTCCCAGGCCTGACCGAGCCGAGCAGCCCGGGCCACTAGCTTGATCCAAGAACGCCCGACGCCATGAGCGCCACTGCCAGCGCTACCGCCAGCGCCGCCGCACCAGCTTCAACCCTCGGCGACCAAGCACCGCTGCAGATCGAACTGCTGCATGACCTGGAGGCCGCTGGGCTGCGCCTGGAGGCAATCGCCGAGCGCACCGGCGGCGGCCAGAGCCGCGAGGCGGCAGAACGGGTCGACGCGATCTTGGAGCAGGTGCGCACCCAGGGCGACGCGGCGCTGATGGAGCTCACCGAGCGCTTCGATGGCGTGCGGCCGGATCCCCTGCGGGTGCCCGCCGCTGAGCTGGCAGCCGCCTGGGCTGCCACCCCCACCGATCTGCAGGAAGCGCTGCAGCTGGCCCACCGGCGCATCGTGGATTTCCACCAACGCCAGAAGCCGGCGGATCTGGACGTGACCGGGGTGCATGGCGAGCGGCTCGGCCGCCGCTGGAGACCCGTGGAACGGGCTGGCCTCTACGTGCCCGGTGGCCGGGCGAGCTATCCGAGCACGGTGCTGATGAATGCGGTGCCCGCGCGGGTGGCCGGTGTGCAGCGCCTGGTGATGGTCACCCCGCCGGGCCCCGATGGCCGCGTGAATCAAACCGTGCTGGCCGCCGCCCATCTGGCGGGCATTGAGGAGATCTACCGCGTGGGTGGCGCCCAGGCGATCGGGGCCCTGGCCTACGGCACCGAATCGATTCCGCGGGTGGATGTGATCACCGGCCCCGGCAACCTCTACGTGACCCTGGCCAAAAAAGCGGTGTATGGCCGCGTGTCGATCGATTCGCTGGCGGGCCCGAGCGAGGTGCTGGTGATCGCCGACCACAGCGCCAATGCCGACCACGTGGCCGCCGATCTGTTGGCCCAGGCGGAGCACGACCCGCTCGCCGCCGCGATCCTGCTCACCACCAGCCCCGAGCTGGCAGCGGCGCTGCCGGCCGCGCTGGAAGCGCAGCTGGCCGGCCACCCCCGCGCCGCCATCACCCGCCAGGCCCTCAACGACTGGGGCCTGATCGTGGTGTGCGACAGCCTGGATCAAGCGGCCCGCCTGAGCGATCGCTTCGCGCCCGAGCACCTCGAGCTGCAGGTGGAGCGGCCCGAACCCCTGGCCGAGCAGATTCAGCACGCCGGCGCCATCTTCATGGGGGCCTGGACCCCCGAAGCCGTGGGCGATTACCTGGCTGGCCCCAACCACACCCTGCCCACCTCAGGCACGGCCCGCTTCGCCGGTGCACTGTGCGTGGAAACCTTCCTGCGCCACACCAGCCTGATCCAGTTCAACCGCCAGGCCCTGGAGGCCACCGGCGGCGCCGTGGCCACCCTCGCCGACAGCGAAGGCCTGCACAGCCACGGCGAATCGGTGCGGTTACGACTGGGCTGATCCCCGGCCGAGGCCGGCTCAGCGCTTCACCAGATCGCGCACGCCGGCCACGCCATCGTTGATCTCACCCACCAGCACCTGGTCGGTGATGTTCACGAACAGGCCGTTCTCCAGAACGCCGGGCAGGTTGTTGATGTCGCGCTCGAGGCCTGCCGGATCGATGATGCCGCCGGCGAATTTCACATCGAGCACCAGGTTGCCCTGATCGGTCACCACCGGGCCCGCCTTCTTCACGGCCATCCGCAGCTGGGCCTCACCGCCCATCGCCTTGAGCTGCGCCTGTACCTGGCGCCAGGCACCGGGCAGCACCTCCACCGGCAGCAGGAAACCGAGGTTCAGCGTGTCCACGAGCTTGGTGGAATCCACCACCACCACAAACCGCTCAGCCCGCACGGCCACCAGCTTTTCCTGCACGTGGCAGGCGCCGCCGCCTTTGATCAGCTGGAAAGAGGGATCCACCTCATCGGCGCCATCAATCGCCAGATCAATGCGGCTCACCGCGTTCAGGCTCTGCAGAGGAATGCCGAGCTCAGCCGCCAACACCTCACCCTGGAAGGAGGTGGTGACGCCCACGATGTCGGTGAGCTCACCGCTCTTGAGCTTGGCGCCGAGGGCCTGGATCATCAGGGCAGCCGTGGAGCCGGAGCCCAGGCCCACCACCATGCCGCTCTTGATCTGTTCGGTGGCCGCAGCAGCCACCGCTTGCTTCATCTGATCCTGAAGATCCGCCATCACGCCGTTCTTTCTGGCCCGTGACCGTAGCTCAGGCGCTGGGGAGCGCCTCCGGCCGGATCGAGAGCTGCAACTCCTGCTCACCCCGGAGCACCGTGAGTGGCAAGGCCTCACCCACCGTGGAGCCTTCCACCAGGCGCAGCAGCGTGGCGGGATCGGGAACGCTCTGATCAGCTGCGGCCACCACCAGATCGCCGCGGCGCAGGCCGGCCTTCTCAGCCGGACTCTCCGGCAGCACCCGCTGCACCAGCGCACCATCGCGCTCCGGCAGCTGCACCAGAGCGTTGGGATCTCGGTTGTTATCGCGGGCCAGGCGGGCGTTGAGGGGCACCAACTGCAGCCCCAGGTAGGGGTGCACCACCGATCCACCGCTGCCCAACTGGGCCGCCACGCCTTTGGCCAGGTTGATCGGGATGGCAAAGCCCAGGCCAGCACCGGGGCCGGAGCGCACCAGGGTGTTGATGCCGATCACCTCACCATCGGCATTGATCAAGGGGCCGCCGGAGTTGCCGGGGTTGATGGCGGCGTCGGTTTGGATCAGCTCGAGCCGCTTATCGGAGAAGCCGAGGCTGGTGATGTTGCGGTGCAGGCTGCTCACGATGCCCAGGGTCACCGTGCGCTCCAGGCCGTAGGGCGTGCCGAGGGCGATCGCCCAGTCGCCCACCTCCAGCGCTTCGGAATCACCGAGTGGGGCCGCCTTGAGGCCGGAACCAGCGGGAATGCTCACCACCGCCAGATCGGTGATCGGATCGGCGCCGAGCACACGCCCCTCCAGCTCACGACCATCGGGGAGGCTCACCTCCACCCGATCGGCCCCATCCACCACGTGGGCATTGGTGAGCACCAGGCCCTTGGCATCAATCACGATCCCCGAGCCCTGGCCGCGCTCCCGGGTGCTGGGCATCTGATCACCGAACAGTTCCCGCAGCAGTGGGTCGTTGAAGGCGGGATCCAGGCCGATGCGGGGCACGCTGCGCTCGGTGTCGATCCGCACCACCGCCGGCGCCACCCGCTTCACCGCGGCGGCCACAAAGCCGTTGCCGGATCCCGAACGATCCGCCCAGGCTGGGGCTGCCAACCACAAGCTCACCAGCAGCAATAGCGGCAGAGCAAGAAGGCGGCGCACGTCAGGTCAGACGGTGAACGCGCAGGCTAGGCAGCCTGGGCGGGCGGCCAACGCAGCAGCTGGGTGGTGACCGTGCCATCGGCGCCGAGCAGCAGCAGCCGGCCGCCGGGCCAATCGGCGTGACCCAGGGGGCAGGGCTGCACGGCGCTGAAGGCCGCCAGGGTGGAGGGGCAGGCCCACAGCGGCAGCGCGGCTCCGCCGGGGCGTTCGAGCGCGCCCTGCCAGTGCTGGTGCACATGACCAAACACCACCCCAGCGATCCGCGGGCTCGCCAGCAGCGGGCGCAGTAACCGTTCAGGCTCCTGCAGGGCGATGCGATCGAGCTCCGGGCTGCCGATCGGCAGCGGTGGATGGTGCAGCGCCACGAGCGCCGGGCCCTCTCCCGCCTGCAGCTGACGCCGCAACCAGGCGAGCTGAGCCTGGTCGAGCCAACCGGCCACCGCACCGGAGCGATGGCTGCTCAACAGGATCAACTGCCAGCCGGCCAGCGGCACCACGGCCGGCGCGATCCAGACCCGTCGCCCTAGGGCCGCCCGCAGCAAGCCGGGGTTGTCATGGTTGCCGCACAGCAGCGCTGTGGGCACAGCCCAGGCCTCCAGCAGCTCGCGCAGCCGCACATAGCCACCCAGGCTTTCGTCTTGGCAGAGATCACCGCTGATCAGCAGCAGATCCGGCGGCTGGCCGAGCTGCAGCAGCGCCTGGCACCAGGCCTGCTCCAGGGCCTTGAGGGCCATGACGCCGCGGCAGCGCCCGCGCGGATCCGCCAGCAGATGGGGATCACTCAGCTGAAGAACGCGCAACACCACCCGGCCCTCCTGGCGATGGACCTAAGTTGCCCGTTCTGCACTTGGCTGGCATGGCTGCAATCCCTCCCGGCACCCGTCAACGCTGCTCCCTCTGCCAGGTGGAGATCCAGGGCATGGCCGGCGGCGTAGATCTGGTGCACTTCAGCCAGGGCGGCCCCTCCACCCGCTCCAAGCTCTACGCCCGCGTGTGCCAGTACCTGCGCACCGACGAGCAGAAAGCGCAGTGCCTCAATCAAGACCCCGCGCTGCGGGGCGAGCAGAAGCCCGGTGATGCCTACATGGAGCCGCCGGCCATGGACCTCAACGGCCTGGGGGGCTGAAGCCGCGGGGGAGGCGTTCACCCTGATCCTTTAGGGTCGTCATGTGCCCGGCGGGCACCCCTTGCTGTCTGTTGAGGTGTGAAGCGGCCTCCGCTTCATGGCCAAGCGGTCAGCCAGGTTGCAGATCACTGCAGGTGCCGGACGGGTTGCCCGTCCCCCATCAGCGATCCGGCTTGCCGCATCCCCTCATCCCCGACCTCGAGCGCCTGGCCAGCCAGGTGGCCGCCGACGCCGGATTCCAGGTGTGCGGCGTGCAGCTGCTCACCCATCGCATCCCGATGACGCTGCAGGTGCAGCTGCGTTTGGCCGACGGGGGTGATGTGAGCCTCGACAACTGCGCCAGCTTCAGCCACCTGCTGGACGACGCCCTGGAAACAGCCGCTCTGATCGAGGAGGCCTATGTTCTGGAAATCAGCAGCCCTGGCATTCCAGACACGCTGAGCGACGACCGTGATTTCCGCAGCTTTCGCGGGTTTCCGGTGTGCGTTCGCTACCGCGATGCCAAAACCGGCACCGAGGCCGAACGGGAAGGCCTCCTGCTCGAGCGCACCGACGACAGCGTGCTGATCAATGTGCGCGGCCGCACGGTTCGCCTGGCCCGCGCCGATGTGATCAGCGTGCGCCTCACCACCCCCACCGAGGGCTGAAGCGCCAACCGCTCTCAACCCAACCCAACGACCACCCGTTTCTCCCTCCACCTATGGCCCTGGTTCTCCTCCCCGGTCTGTCGAACCTGATCGAGGACATCAGCGAAGAGAAGAAGCTGCCCGCCCAGGTGGTGGAATCAGCTCTGCGCGAGGCGCTGCTCAAGGGTTACGAGCGCTATCGCCGCACGTTGTATCTCGGCATCAGCGAAGACCCCTTCGA
>VGPP01000093.1 GCA_016882585.1 Cyanobacteria bacterium M_surface_7_m2_037 | reverse complement strand
TGGGGCTCAACTGGGATGGCGAGCCGGTGGTGCAGAGCGAGCGCATTGCCGAGCATCGCGCCGCGATTCAGCAGCTGCTCGACAGCGGCCGCGCCTACCGCTGCTATGCCACGGAGGCTGAGCTCACGGAAATGCGGGAGCGCCAGGCCGCCGAAAATCGCGCCCCCCGCTACGACAACCGCCACCGCGACCTCAGCCCCGAGCAGGAGCAGGCCTACATCGCCGAAGGCCGCGAAGCCACGATCCGTTTCCGCATCGACGACAACGCCGTGATCACCTGGACCGACCTGGTGCGCGGTGAAATGCGCTGGGCCGGCGCCGACCTCGGCGGCGACATGGTGATTGCCCGCCGCGCCCCCGCTGATCAGATCGGCGATCCCCTCTACAACCTCGTGGTGGTGGTGGACGACGCCGCCATGGCCATCACCCACGTGATCCGCGGTGAAGACCACATCGCCAACACCGCCAAGCAGCTGCTGCTCTACGAAGCCCTCGGAGCCCCAGCTCCGGTGTTTGCCCACACACCGCTGATCCTCAACAAGGAGGGCAAGAAGCTCTCCAAACGCGATGGCGTCACCTCCGTGAGCGACTTCCGCGCCCAGGGCTACACGGCTGATGCCCTCGCCAACTACATGACACTGCTGGGCTGGTCGCCGCCGGAGGGCATGGGCGAACGCTTCTCCCTGGCTGAGGCCGCAGCGGTGTTCGACTTCGATCGCGTGAACAAGGCGGGCGCCCGTTTCGACTGGGACAAGCTCAACTGGCTGAACAGCCAGGTGTTGCACGAGCGCGGCCCTGAGCAGCTGCTGGCAGATCTGCTGCCGCTCTGGCAAAGCCAGGGTTGGACCACGGAAACAGCCGCGGCCAGCTGGTTGCAGGAGCTCTGTGCCCTGATCGGCCCTTCGCTGGTGACCCTGCAAGACGGTATCGAGCAGGCCCGCCCCTTCTTCGAGCGCCCCGAGCTGAATGAGGCCGCTCAGCAACAACTGGCCAGCGACGGCGCCCGGCCCGCTCTGGCGGCACTGCTGGAACGGCTCCCGGAAGTTGCACTCACCGCCGAGAGCGCCCAGGCGCTGCTGGGCGAGGCGGTGGCCGCCGCTGGCGTGAAGAAAGGCGTGCTGATGAAAACGCTGCGCGCCGCCCTACTCGGCAGCCTGCAGGGCCCCGACCTGCTCACCACCTGGCTGCTGCTCCAGCCCAGCGGCGAGGCTCGCGGCCGCATCGAGCGCAGCGTCTGAAGGAGCCTGCGGCTCCACCAGGCCGAGTGCCCGCGCCAGAGGCGGCGCGCTGAAGCCCTGCACCACAACGGTGAGCAGGATCGTGAGGAACACCAGGCCCTTCAGCGCTCCGGCTCCCTCCACACCGGCGGCCTCAAGTTGCAGCGCAAACAGGCTGGCCACGGCAGCGGTCACGATGCCCCGCGGCGCCACCCAGCTGAGCATCAGCTTCTCGCGCCAACCCAGCGCGCTCAGGCCCAAGCCAGCGCCCTGCACCACCACCCAGCGATAAAGCATCAACGCCATCACGCAGACCACACCCCCCCAGCCCAGCGGGCTGAGCTCAGCCCAGGAGAGGTCTGCGGCCAGCAACGGAAACAGCACCGTGATCGCCAGCTGGGCCAACTGGGCGATCAGGTCATCGAGCTGACTGGCTTGCTCATCCAGCCGCAACCCCACCACCACGCCCACCATCACCGCCGCCGGAAATCCCGCCTCCGGCAACAGGGCCTGGGTGCCAGCCACGGCCAGGAAGAGCATCCCAAGCGACACCTGCAACTGCAGGCCCGTGGCCTCCTTCGGTAGCCGCTCCAGCACCAGCACCAACAACCAGCCCGCCAGGGCCCCGAGGAGCGCTCCACCTCCCAGACGCAACAACAGCAGGCTGGCCACCTCCTGCCAGTGGGGCAGATCACCGAGCGCCAATTGCAACAACAGCAGGGCCAACACAGCGGCGGTGGGTTCGAGGATCAGGCCTTCGGCCTCGAGCGTCTGAGCCAGATCGCTCTTCAGCTTCATCTGCCGCACCATCGGCGTGATCACCGTGGGGCCGGTGGCCAGGGCGATCGCCCCAAACACCCAGGCCAGTGGCCAACTCAGGCCGGCGAGCGCATGGGCCAGCAGGGCACCACCAGCCAGGCCGAGCACCAACCGCACCAGCACCAGCTGAATCACGGTGCGCTGCAGCTGCTTGCCCGCCAGGCGCAGGTTGAGGCCACCGTCGAACAGCACCAGACTCACCAGCAGCCCCACCAGCGGCTCCAGGCCCGCACCGAGGCTTTCCGGCTGCACCAGATGCAAGCCCGCCTGCCCAACCACCAGGCCAAGCACCAGCAACAGCACCACAGCCGGCAGGCCGCTGAGCTGAGCGATCAACTGGGCCAGGGAGCCTGAGAAGAACGACGCTCCCCAGACCAGTTCAGAATTCATCATCCAGTGAACCGTAGATGGGCTCCACGCGGATGCCCTGCACGGCACTGGGGCGCACCACCAGGTACTCGCCGGGCAACTCCGTGATCGGCACGTTAATGAAGGCGTCGGCCGGGCCGGCATTGAGCACCGTGCCGTACCACTGCTGAAAGGCGTCGAGGCTGGGGAAGTGCACCACCTGCGTATGGCCACCGGCCAGGAGCAGATGGATCGCGTAGCGACTGGGGGTTCGAGCCATCAGCGGCAGGCAGCGAGCGGGCGCACAGCCCCAGGATGCTGCAGGCGCAAGGGTTGCGCAGCCGCCGGGACATAGAGGGGATGGCGCGGTTGGCCGCTGGCGGTGAGCCCCACAGCCAGCAGGGGCACACCAGGCGGCAAGGCAGCTGCCAGCAAGGCGAGCACCTCCTGATCGCGCTGGCGCCAGCCGCCGCCATTGCCCCAGCCGAGCCAGAGGGCACTGGCGGCCGCCGCACTCCGCTGCAGCCAGTGGTCGTTGTCAGCACCCACCGGGTCGCTGCTGCGCCGCAGCACCGCCGGACTGGCCGAGCAGCGGGCAAACAGATTCACCACCACCAGGCTGCCGAACCCCCAGGCGCGGGCGAAGCCGATCAGGCGCCGCAGGGTGGGGTCGTCGCGCTCGGCATCGGCGCGGGAAGGATTCAGGCCGATGAACAGCAGTTGGGGCTGTTCGGCACTCCAACAGCGCTGCAACCACCAGCGGTGGCGGCGATCGGGGCTGAACGCAGCCTCACGCAGCAGGGCCATGCCCCAACCCTGACAGAGCATCAGCGGGCTCTGCCAGGCTGGGCCCCAACGGATCAGGAGCAACGGGTGGCGGGCGCAGCAAACGGGGTTTCAGCGAATGGCCAACCCCTGCTGCTGCTGGTGGACGGCCACTCGCTCGCCTTCCGCAGCTTCTACGCCTTCAGCAAAGGTGGCGAAGGCGGCCTGAGCACCAAGGAGGGCGTGCCCACCTCGGTGACCTACGGATTCCTCAAGGCCCTTCTCGATAACTGCCGCGGCCTGAACCCACAGGGGGTGGTGATCGCCTTCGACACGGCCGAGCCCACCTTCCGCCACGAAGCCGATGAGGCCTACAAAGCCCACCGCGACGAAGCACCGGAGCACTTCTTCCAGGATCTGGGCAACCTGCAGCAGATCCTGCGGCAGGCCCTCGACATTCCCCTGTGCATGGCACCCGGCTACGAAGCCGACGACGTGCTCGGCACCCTGGCCAACCGCGCGGCCGATAGCGGCTGGCGGGTGCGCATCCTCTCCGGCGACCGCGACCTGTTCCAGCTGGTGGATGACCAGCGCGACATCGCCGTGCTTTACATGGGTGGCGGGCCCTACGCCAAGAGCAGCGGTCCGGTGGAGATCCGCCGCGAGGGCGTGGTGGCCAAGCTGGGCGTCACCCCGGAAGAGGTGGTGGACCTCAAGGCCCTCACCGGGGACAGCAGCGACAACATCCCCGGCGTGAAAGGGGTGGGGCCGAAAACCGCCATCAACCTCCTGCAGGCCTACACCAACCTCGATGGGATCTATTCAGCCCTGGCGGAGCTGCAGGCCGCCGGCCCCAAGGCCAAGGATCCCAAGGGCGTGCTCAAAGGGGCCCTGCTGGGCAAGCTCGACGCCAACCGCGACAGCGCCTACCGCTCGCGGATGCTCGCCGAAATCCTGGTGGACATCCCCCTGCCCCAGGACCCGCGCCTGGAGCTGGGCGCTGTGAATGCCGACGCTCTGGCCGAGAGCCTGGAAGAGCTGGAGCTGTTCAGCCTGCGCCGCCAGGTGAACCAGTTCGCCCAGGTGTTTTCAGCCGAAGCCCCTGACAGCCTGCCCGACCCCGCTGCCGGTGCCGCAGGTGGTGCTGCGGCAAGTGGTCGCGGGGCCAATGGTTCGGCGCTCTCTCCAGAGGCGGATATCCATGGATATCCGGCAGCGGACACTCCAGCCAACACACCATCCCCCCTCAGCAACGCAGCCCCCCAACTGCAGCCCGAGCTGATCACCACCCCCGAAACCCTCGCGGCCTTGATGGAGCGGCTGCTCGCCTGCACCGATCCCACCAAGCCCGTGGCGCTCGACACGGAAACCACCAGCCTCAACCCCTTCCGCGCCGAGCTGGTGGGGGTGGGCGTGGCCTGGGGTGAGGGCCCCAAGGATCTGGCTTACATCCCGATCGGTCATCAGGCCGCCGCCGGCAGCGACAACACGCCCGATCTGCTCAACCCGCCGCCCGCGCAGCTCCCCCTCGATCAGGTGCTCACCGCCCTGGCCCCTTGGCTGAGCAGCGCAGAGCACCCCAAAACCCTGCAGAACGCCAAATACGACCGGCTGATTCTGCTGCGCCACGGCCTGCCCCTCGAGGGCGTGGTGATGGACACGCTGTTGGCCGATTACCTGCGCGATGCCAACGCGAAGCACGGCCTGGAGCTGCTGGCCCAGCGCAACTTCGGCTTCCTGCCCACCAGCTACAGCGAACTGGTGCCCAAAGGCGCCGATTTCTCCGCCGTGCCGCTCGAGCAAGCCGCGCTCTATTGCGGCATGGACGTGCACGTCACCAGGCGGCTGACGCCCCTACTGCGCGCCCAACTGGAGGAGCTCGGTCCGCAGCTGCCGGCGCTGCTCGATCAGGTGGAACTCCCCCTGGAGCCGGTGCTGGCCCAGATGGAGGCCACCGGCATCCGTATCGACACCGGCTATCTCAAGGAACTGAGCAGCGAACTGGGAGAGACGCTGCAGCGGCTGGAGGCCGACGCCAAGGCCGCCGCGGGTACGGAGTTCAACCTCGCCTCCCCCAAACAACTGGGCGAGCTGCTGTTCGACACCCTCGGCCTCGATCGCAAGAAATCGCGCAAGACCAAAACCGGCTGGAGCACCGATGCCACCGTGCTCGAGAAGCTGGAAGACGCCCACCCGGTGGTGCCGCTGGTGCTCGAGCACCGCACCCTCAGCAAGCTCAAGAGCACCTACGTGGACGCCTTGCCGGCCCTGATGGAGCCGGAAACCGGCCGGGTGCACACCGATTTCAACCAGGCTGTGACGGCCACGGGCCGCCTCTCCAGCAGCAACCCCAACCTGCAGAACATCCCCATCCGCACGGAGTTCTCGCGCCGCATCCGCAAAGCCTTCCTGCCGGAAGCCGGCTGGCAACTGATCAGCGCTGACTATTCCCAGATCGAGCTGCGGATCCTCACCCACCTCTCGGGCGAGGAGGTGCTGGTGGAGGCGTACCGCAACGGCGACGACGTCCACGCCCTCACCGCCCGCCTGCTGCTGGAGAAAGACGAGGTGAGCGCCGATGAGCGCCGCCTGGGCAAAACGATCAACTTCGGCGTGATCTATGGGATGGGCGCCCAGCGCTTCGCCCGCGAAACCGGCGTGAGCCAGGCGCAGGCCAAGGAGTTCCTGAGCAAGTACAAACAGCGCTACCCGAAGGTGTTCGCCTTCTTGGAGCTGCAGGAACGGCTGGCCCTGAGCCGCGGCTACGTGGAAACGATCCTGGGGCGCCGGCGGCCGTTCGCCTTCGATCCTTCCGGCCTGGGCCGCCTGCTCGGCAAGGATCCGCTCGAGATCGATCTGGAGGTGGCCCGCCGCGGCGGCATGGAGGCCCAGCAGCTGCGCGCTGCCGCCAACGCCCCGATCCAGGGCTCCAGCGCCGACATCATCAAGCTGGCGATGGTGCAGCTCCACCACAAACTCGCTGCCAGCGGCCTGCCGGCCCGCCTGCTGCTGCAGGTGCACGATGAACTGGTGCTCGAGGCCGCGCCTGAGGCCCTCGATCAGGTGCTGAGCCTCACGCGTGAGACCATGGAGCGCGCGGTTGAGCTGTCCGTTCCCCTGCTGGTGGAAACGGGCGTCGGCCCCAACTGGATGGAAGCCAAGTAAGCCCCAGCTCGATGACCCTCAAGCTCACCAACACCCTCACGCGCCGCGTTGAGGAATTCCGGCCGATCGAGCCCGGCAAGGTGAGCATCTACTGCTGCGGCGTGACGGTCTATGACCTCTGCCACCTGGGCCATGCCCGCAGCTACATCGCCTGGGACGTGCTTCGCCGTTACCTGAGCTGGAGCGGCTACGCGGTGACGTTCGTGCAGAACTACACCGATATCGACGACAAGATCCTTAACCGCGCCGCTGAAGAAGGCAGCTCGATGGAAGCGGTGAGCGAGCGCAATATCGAGGCCTTCGTGGCCGACATGACGCG
>VGPP01000092.1 GCA_016882585.1 Cyanobacteria bacterium M_surface_7_m2_037 | reverse complement strand
GGCTTCACCGGCAACGGGCGCCCGCAGCCGGCGCAGATCAGCCGAATCGGCGGCTCCGTGGACACGGCTACCAGGCGAGCGCCACAGCTGGGGCAGGCCACGGCGATGCCGGCAACACGGCCTCTGGATGACAGAAC
Organism: Cyanobacteria bacterium M_surface_7_m2_037; assembly: GCA_016882585.1. GTDB lineage: Bacteria > Cyanobacteriota > Cyanobacteriia > PCC-6307 > Cyanobiaceae > Vulcanococcus. The sequence goes on along the minus strand of VGPP01000092.1, from coordinate 6,618 downwards.
AGCAAAAAGCCCGCCTTGCGGCGGGCTGGAGAGGTCAGCAGGAGCCGACGATCACTTGGCAGAAGCGAAGTCGGGGTAGGCCTCCATGCCGTGCTCACCGATATCGAGACCTTCGATCTCTTCCTTCTCGGTGACGCGGATGCCACCAAAGATGGCACCGATGATCGACCAGACGATGAAGCTGCTCACGATCGCGAAGATCGCGAAGGCCAGCACACCCACGATCTGAATGCCGAGCTGGTTGAAGCCGTGGCCGGTGAACAGACCCTTGTCGACGTTGAACAGGCCCACAGCCAGGGTGGCCCAGATGCCGCAGGTGCCGTGCACGGAGAAGGCACCCACCGGATCGTCGATCTTCAGGCCATCAACCCAGGCCACGGAGAACACCACGAGAATGCCGGCGATGAAGCCCACAACCCAGGCGGCAGGCATCGAGAAGCCATCGCAACCAGCGGTCACACCCACCAGACCGGCCAGGATGCCGTTGATGGTCATGGTGAGGTCGGGCTTGCCACCGGTGAACTGGCTCAGGAGGGTGGCAGCGATGCCGCCGCCGGCAGCGCCTAGGGTGGTGGTAACGGCGATGTAAGGCACTTCAGGTGCCATCGACAGCCAGGAGCCGGGGTTGAAGCCGTACCAGCCGATCCAGAGGATCAGGCAGCCGAGGGTGGCAATCGAGAGGTTGTGACCAGGCATGGCCTGCGTTTTGCCATCCACGAACTTGCCGATGCGGGGGCCGAGGAGCATGGCGCCCACCAGACCAGCCCAGGCACCGAAGGAGTGCACAACGGTGGAACCGGCGAAGTCGATGAAGCCAAGACGGTTCAGCCAGCCGCCACCAACGCCAGCGTCGTCGGGGAAGTTCCACTGCCAGGAACCGGAAATCGGGTAGAGGATGCCCACCAGCACCAGCGAGAAGATCACGAACTCGCCGAACTTGATGCGCTCAGCCACCAGACCCGACACGATCGTGGCGGCAGTGCCAGCAAAGGCGGCCTGGAAGAGGAAATCGACGCTCGGAACCAGCGAGCCGTCCGTCACCATCTCAGGGGTAACGGTGGGATCGAAGAACAGACCACCGAACTTGAACCAACCGGGGATCACCCAATCGGCGTTGTACATGATCTTGTAGCCGATGAACCAATAGGCCGTTACCGCCAGGGCGAAAACGATCAGGTTCTTGGCCAGGATGTTGACGGCGTTCTTCTGGCGACACATGCCGGCTTCCACCATGGCGAAGCCGGCGTTCATGAAGATCACCAGCACGGCGCAGATCAACAGGAACATGTTGTTGGCCAGAAATGCCGGCGTGAGCTCAGGGAGCTCAGCGGCATGGGCGGCCAGGTTGAACAGGCCCAGACCCATCAGCGCGATGGGAACACAGGCCAGCCAGGTGAGCGTGCGGTTGGAGGAGAGGCCGCGAACTTTGCGCAGCAGCAGCTCCGGAGCCTCCAACAGACTCGCTTCCTGCAAACTTCTCGGCCGGCGCCGAGAAGTGGGCGAGGCAACAGTCATAAGAATCGCTGGTTGGTGATGGCGGGGATCCGCCATAAGCCACAGATCATTCGCGATCGCGGGGACGCGGATTGTTACCACCGCTACAAAACGGCGCATCAGTCCATTCCGGGCCGCAACGGATCCCCCGAACAAAAGCTTGCGCAAGCACACTTGCAACCATCGTTTTGTAAAGAAAGGGGCAATATGTTCACCATGAACAGTCTTGATTCGGTAAAACTTGCTCAGAAGGACAAAACGTTGGGTGAACCGCCCCTGGGCCCTGGTTCACCGGAAGTAGCCCACCGCTAGGCGAAGCAACGCTCCTTCCTACGAAGCGGACCCGTCTGACACCAGACCCTCATCAACCCTTCGAGGCCCATCCCATGACCAAACTTCAATACCGCGGCGTTAGCTACGACAACGCCACCCACGAGCAGCCCAGCGCTCAGCCCGTGGATCACGCCTATCGCGGTCAGCACTACGACGCTCCCCTTCGCCATGAAGCCGCTCCGGTGGACACCGAGGTGGAACTGCAGTACCGCGGCCATGCCTACCACCACCGCCAGGCCGAGGCAGCCCAGCAGGTGAACCAAGGCTGAGCCTCCCAGCGCTCAGCTCACCCGCCCATTCACCAATCGGTTGCTGTTGCTACGACAGCCCACGCCGCCTCCCCCTCCAATGGGGGGAGGTTTTTTGTTGGGTCATGGATCGCCACGGCACAGATCTGAGCCTCACCGCCACAGGCGACAGCTTCCAGCTGATGCCCCGTTCGGTGATGGGCATGCTCTGGCTGCAGACCCACTTCGAAACCAGCACCTGGGACCTGATCTGCTCAGGAACCGTGCGCCTCAAGGCCGACAGCTGCGATCACCTCTGCAGTGATGCCAGGGAAGCTGGCCTGAACGTGGCACGCCTCAGCCTTGTTTGAGTCTGCGCTGCCTCCACTCGAGAGCATTCCAGGCCACAAACACCAACACCAACGGCACCACCGCAGCCAGCACCACAAAGCGGAACTGATCGAGGCCTGAGGAAGCGGTGCTGTGCAGCACCTGCTCCGCCAGGTAGAGCACATACAAACCGAGCAGAACCCAGCCTTCCTGGCGGCTGATCACCCCGCCACTCCAGAAGATCGGCAGGCAGGCCAGGGTGGTGGCCACCATGATCGGAAAGTCGCGGGTGATCAGCAGCGGATCCACCTGCAAGCCGTCGGTTCCCGACACCAAGCCACACAGGCCCAGGATCACCAGCTGGTTGAGCAGGTTGCTGCCCACCACATTGCCGATGGCGAGATCGGCCTTGCCCCGATAGGCCGCCACCAGCGATGTCACAAGTTCCGGCATCGACGTGCCGGCCGACACGATCGTGAGACCGATGACGGCTTCACTCACCCCAAGGCCCTGGGCAGCGGTGATCGCCCCCTTCACCAACACCTGCGAGCCGAGCACCAGCAAAACGAGCCCGGCGGCCAGCTTGGCGACGGCCACTGGAGCGCTTGAGCGGCCATCCGTCTCCAGAGCCTCAGCCTCCTCAGCAGGCTCCTCTGAGGCGGTGCGGGCCTCCCACACCAAATTGATCACGGTGCCCGTGATCAGAGCCAGGCCAGCAATCCAGGTGATCCGACCGCCGGAGGCCATACCCCAAGTGGCCATCGAAACCCCGAGCAGCAACGGCACATCACGGCGCACCAAGCGGCTCTTCACCCGCAGTGGCATCACCACGGCGCTGGCCCCGAGAACCACCAACACATTGAAAATGTTGGAGCCCACCACATTGGTGACGGCAATCGCATCACCACCAGGCCCCCCTTGCAGGGTGGACAGGAGGCTTACAAACAACTCCGGAGCGCTGGTGCCCAGCGACACCACCGTGAGGCCGATCACGATCTGCGGGATGCCGAGCAGCACAGCCAGGGCAACCGAACCGGCCACAAACAACTCGCCGCCACCAAATAGGAGCAAGATGCCGGCGACGATCTGAAACGCACTCAGGGCGTAGGGCATGTAGCGATCAACACACGGCTCAATTCTCGGTTAGAGGCGGCTTTTTGTCTGCCGTGGGCTGATCGGTCGGCATCGGTGGTGGTGGAGATGGAGGTGGCGGCGGAAGCGACAGCGCCTGAGGCTTGGGATTGGGAGCGGCTTCCTCCGCGCTCACCGGTTCTGGATTGGGTGCCGCTTCCGGACCGATCACATCGATCGACACCCGCTGCACCAGCAGGCGGTAGTTGAAGCCTTGCTGCTTATTGATGAAGTCTTGAACGGCGGCCACCTGCTTGGAGGTGGGCAGATTCGGCCGGCTCACGCTCACCGCCGCCTTGATCAGCGGTGGGTTTTGAGTCCAATCGATCGAAACACCGGTGAGTTCGGAATCCTTGCCGAGGGTGATGGTGCGCTGCCGCAGGCTTTCGGTGATCGCCCGCTCCACCTGCTGCAGGGCCTGGCGGCGCTGGGCCTGCTTCACCAGGCTGAGGAAGCTGCCGGTGAGGGGAATCAGCAGCAAGCCGGTGAGCAGCAAACTCACCAAACCAATCCGGCTGCGCCAGAGCTGCTGCCGCAGGCTGGCCTGGCTCACCACCAAGGTGAGCAGTCCGCCCGAGAGGATGCCCAGCAAATTGGCGGCGAACAGCAACGCCGCCCCGCGCGCTGGGCCCCACTGCTGGATCGAGAGCAGCAGACCCAGCACACACACCGGCGGCACCAGGGCCACAGCGATCGCAGTACCCGCGATCGACGACACCGCTTCCGGACGCAACCGCCCGTAGGTGGCAATCGAACCGGCCACCAGGGCGATGCCGAGATCCAGCAGGTTGGGCGTGGTGCGGCGCAGCACCTCATCACCCAGCACAGGCAGGCGAGCCAGCCAGCCCAACCCCGCCGAAAGGGCCATGGTGATGGCCACACCAACCGCCAGGGTGAGCAACGACCGCCCCACCAGCGGAAGGCGCCCCTCCACGATGGCGAAAGAGGCACTGCGCAGCGGCAGGATCCAAGGCGCGATCAACATCGCGCCGATCACCACCGCAGGGCTATCGGCCAGCAATCCGAGGGTGGCAATCAGGCTGGCCGCAACGGTGAGCACCACAAAGGGCTCATCCAGGCGAGCCTCCCGCTCGAACCCGGCCTCCAGGTAAGCCAGGCTGGTGGGCTGAACCATCAGCGTTGGTGGGCGGCTCGATCCAGGATGACGGATTCGGGCGATCGGGCTAGGGATTGCACCACGGACACTGACCGGGATCCGCCTGGAGCCGACCATCCCGGCGGGGCTGCTCGCGGCGGGCACCGCACTGCGGGCAGCCCCAGATCTCGCTGAGGGTGAGCTCGGTGGCCGTGCCGCAATTACGGCAAGGCAAGCCGGGCTTGGTATCCAGCAAACCCCAACCAGGGCTGCCGCACTCGGAGCAAGGGGTGCGCAGCCTGCGCACCAGCTCCACACCCAGGCGACGAATCGAGCGCATGCGGGTGGGATTGCAGTGGGCCCGCATGTCGGTTTCCAGCCAAACGCGCCCTTCTGGATCGGCGGCGCGGCAAGTGGCGATGGCTTCAGCCAGGGCGGCGTTGCCGTGCAGCCCTTTGAACAAGACATCGGCCTGAAGCGTCGCCGGACGGGCGATCACAGCGTGGGAGGGGAAGTGCACCTGAGCCAGCCAGGAGCTTGGATCGCCATCGGGCTCCAGCATGGTGTGGCTGTAGTTGGTGCGCCACTCGAGCCGCTGCTCGATCACACAGAGCGCGCGCTCCGCATCCACGAACACCAGCAGTTCCTGCCCCACCGGCAGCATCGGCATCGCCGGATGAGGGCCGAAGCTCGCCTCGCTGGCCAGGCCGTAGGGCAAACCACTGGCTTGCATGCCGAGGCGTGCCTTGGCCTCACAGGTGGCCGCCGCATCAGAGAGGCGCGGGATCTCACCGCTGAAGGTGCCCAACTGATCTGTGTCAACAGCGCAGAGCTCGAGCTCCGCGCGCAGACCCCAGCGGAAGGGCAAAGCCAGCGCGCGCTCTTTGCCGTGCTGGGTGGCCAGAGCAATGCAACGGCCGCTGTATGCCTGCACGGGGATCAGCGATTAAGCAGCCTCGGCTTGTTCCACAGCCGGTGTGGGAGGAATCACCACCCGCAGCAAGATCGGAGCCAGGAACGTGGTGCCGATCACCATCAACAAGATGGCGGCTTCCAGCGCCGGAGAGAGGATGCCGGCCTGGCTACCCAGCCCCAGGAAAATCAAACCCACTTCACCGCGGGGCATCATGCCCAGCCCCACCACCAAACGATTGGTGGGCTCAGAGCTCATATAGCTCCAGCCGGCTGCCACTTTGCCCAGCATGGCCACCACGAGCAGGAAGGCCGCCACAATCAACCCCTCACGGTTGGCGGGATCGAAGGGGTTCAGCACCGAGAGATCCATCCCGGTACCGATCAACACGAAGAACACGGTGGCGAACAAAGCCACCAGCGGCTTCACAGCAGCATCAATGTCGTGGGTGTGCTTGGAAGCACTGAGAATCAAGCCTGCAGCGAAAGCTCCCAGGGCTGCTTCCAAGCCGATGGCCTGGGCTGCAAAACAGCAGAGGGTGAGCACCACAAAGCTGGCCACGGCCACATCACCAGGAGCCTTGAGCTGATCCACGACCCAATCAAACGCTGGGGCAGCTTTGCGACTCAGCACCAAAGCCACCGCCACAAACGCCACGGCCGCCAGGCCGAGCTTGATCACCGGGCCGATGCTGAAGCTGCCGCCGCCCACGATCGCCACAACAACAGCCAGGATCACGATGCCGAGGATGTCGTCGAGCACGGCAGCGCCGATCACGATCTGGCCCTCTTTGCGCTTGAGCCACTTGAGCTCGCCAAACACGCTGGCGGTGATGCCAATTGAGGTGGCTGTCATCGCTGCACCAGCGAACACAGCCGGAATCAGCGGCACATGGAAGAGGTAATAGAGGCCGGCGGTGCCCAGCGCGAAGGGAAGCACCACACCCGCGACCGCCACGGTGGTGGCCTGAACGCCCACGGCCACCAATTCATCGAGTTCGCTCTCCAGGCCAGTGAGGAAGAGCAGAGCAAACAAACCGATCTGGGAAACGGCCTGCAGGCTCGGGAAGGTTTCGTTGTAGACCTCGGCCACTT
>VGPP01000091.1 GCA_016882585.1 Cyanobacteria bacterium M_surface_7_m2_037 | reverse complement strand
ATGCCCATCACGGCCAGGCGCAACACCAGCCGCAGCGGCCCTCCCCATCCCGGGGTGCTGCTGGAGCGTTTGGGGCGGCTCGCGCTCACGGGTGCTGCCTGCTGGCGGACGGACCGGACGTTAAGGGGTCTCTCGCCGGGCTGCCCATCGCAGTTGACGCACCATGCCGCGCAGCAGAGCTACCTCGGGTTCCTGCACTTGGGCCCGTTGCAACAGAGCGCGCAACTTGGCCATGCGTGCCGTTGCCGTGTGGGGGTAGAGGAAGCCCACCTCCAGCAGCAGCGCCTCGGCATCGGCCAAGGCGGCTTCGAGGGCGCCGCGGCTGCAGAGATCGTCGTCGCTGCTGGTGATGGGGGCGGGGCTGACGGCGGGCACCGGCAGAGGCTGCGTGCGGCAGGCCTGCAGCTCGTGCAGGCAGATCGCCACCGCGTGAGAGAGGTTGAGGGAGGCGTAGGCCTCGCTGGTGGCGAGGCGCACCACCCGGCCAGCCTGGAGCAGTTCGGCATTGCTCAGCCCCCGGTCTTCGCGGCCAAACACCAAGGCCGCCATCGGGTTGTTGCGGCCTGCTGGGTTGGTGTTGTGTTGGCAGAGCCAGTGCAAGGCCGGGCCTGGCTCACTGAGCGGCAGGCTCTCGGTTTCGATCCGGCCACTGGTGGCCACCACCCGCTGGCAGTCGGCAATGGCGGCCGCCAGATCTGGATAGAGCCTGGCCTGCTCCAGCAGCGCCTCGCCATGCACGGCCATCTGCCGCGCTTCGGGCCCGCGGTGATCGCAGCGGGGTGCCACCAGCCGCAGCTGTTCAATCTCAAAGTTGGCGCAGAGCCGGGCCACGCTGCCCACGTTGAGGGGGCCTGCAGGCTCCACCAGCACCACCGCCAGGCTCATGTGAGCGTGTGCAGGTAGGCGAGCAGATCCGCCATCGCCTGCGGCTCGGGTTGGAAGCGCGGCATCGGCGGCGTGCGGCCGCTCACCACCTGCTGAATCAGTTGACGGTTGTTTTTGCGGCTGTCCACCCCGTGGAGGTTGGGGCCCACCAGCCCCTGGGCGGCGATGCCATGGCAGCCGGCGCAGTTGATCAGAAACAGCTGTTCGCCCCGATCCGCTGCGCCGCTCAGCTGCAGGGTGCTGCGGGTGTAGGGGTCGCTGCGGGCGGCCGGCAGCACCAGCAGCGCCACAACAGCCACGCAGGCCGCTGCCAGCAGCACCAGCGCAGGAATCAATCCGCGGCTGGTGCCAGCGGGGTTGGTGCTCTCAGGGTTGGGCGAGGCAGTCACAGATGGTGTGGGCAGTTCGCGCTGGGCACGAGCGCGTGGAAGAATTGTGCAACCAACGCTGGTGTGTCACCCCATGATCGAACCCCTGCTCTGCGGCATCGTGCTCGGTCTGATTCCCGTGACGCTGACCGGCCTGTTCGTGGCTGCCTGGAACCAGTACCGCCGCGGTAGCGCTCTGGGCGGCTGAGCCTTCAAGTGGCAGCAGTCAGGAGCAACACCGTGCTGCTGCCATAGCGCTTCTGTTTCACCAGCTCCCAGCCCTCAAACGCCCCACCGGAGCTGGTGGGCAGGGCTGAGGAGCTGCATTCCAGCAGCAGAGTTCCCTGGCTGTTGAGCCAGCCGCCGTGTCCTACGGCTGCAGCTACGGCGCCGTAGAGGCCAGCGTTGTAGGGCGGGTCGGCATAGATCAGATCGAACGGGGCCAGGGCCTCTGGGCGGCCCGATTCCAGCCAGCGCAACACCTCCTGGCACTCCACCTGCAGCACGGGAGTGGGGGTCAGCCCTGAGGCTGTGCGTTCCAGATTGATGCGGCTGGTGCTCGCCATCGCCCGTTGCTGATCCACCGCCACCACGGCCGCGGCGCCCCGCTGCAGGGCTTCACAGCCCATCACGCCGCTGCCGCTGAACAGATCCAGCCAGCGGCAGCCAGGCAGATCAGCCGCCAGCATGTTCATCACAGCCAGCCGCACCCGCGAGGGAGTGGGGCGAGCGCTGGACCCCGGCGGGCTCTGCAGGAGCCGCCCGCCACTCAACCGCAGGCTCATCCCTGCTGCTCCACCCAGGTGATCCAGCGGCGCAGCATCGCCTCACCGCTGAGGCTGGATTTCTCCGGGTGGAACTGGCAGGCACCGATGCGCCCCTGCCACACGGCGGCTGTGATGCTGCGCTCGCCGAAGTTCACCGCCGCCGTGGTGCAGCTGGGTTCGCTGGGTACCGCCGCATAGGAATGCACGAAATACATCCAGGCGGGCTGGCCATCGGGCGGCAGCAGGGGGCTGGGGTGCAGCGGTTGCAGGGGCTCCCAGCCCATATGGGGCACCGGGTGGCCGGGCTGCTTGGGCAGGGCGGCCACATGGCCCTGCAGCAGGCCGAGCCCCTGCCGCTCGCCTTCATCACTGCTTTCAAACAGCAGCTGCAGCCCCAGGCAGATCCCCAGCAAGGCTCCTCCCGCCTCGCACCACTGGCGCAAGCCTGTAGCGAGGCCCGTGCGCTCCAGACGCTCCATCGCGGGATCGAAGGCGCCCACCCCCGGCAGCACCAGGGCATCGCAACCCTGCATCTGTTCGCTGCTGGTGATGGCCTGGATCCGGCAGCCGAGGCGTTCAAAGGCCCGCTGCACCGAATGCAGATTGCCCATGCCGTAGTCGATCAGGCCGATGGTGCTCATGAACAGGAGAGGGCGGAGCGGATCCTTTCGCCAGGTTGCTCGATCGCCGGTGCCACCTCGAGAGGCAGGTCATTGAGTCGGTCGATCAGTTGATAAAGCAGCCCCACGCGGCGGCGATCGAGATGGAAGCGCAGGCAGGGCCGCAGGATGCCGTTGCGATCGCAGCTTTCTCCCTGGCTGAGGCTGCCCTCATCCACGAGCTCATCAAACTCCCGGTTGAGCTCCGCCACGGTGGCGGCGGGGAGTTCGCTGTGCAGCAGCAGCTCCATCCGGTCTTCGGCGAACTGGGCGGTGTGAAACACCCGATAGAACCGGCAGATGTGCTGCATCGCTTCGGCGGCGGTGCTGGCCTGCTTGAGCAGGCTGGTGTCTTCCGGGGAGATCAGGCCGCGGCTGGCCAGGTCGCTCTGGATGTCCTGCAACCAGTCGGGCCAGAAGCGATCGCCGCTTGGCGCCAGCATCACCAGGGGGATGGGTGGTGTGCGGCCGGTTTGGATCAGGGTGAGGGATTCAAACAGCTCATCGAAGGTGCCGAAGCCACCGGGCATCACCACCAGCGCATCGCTCTCCCGCAGGAAAAAGAGTTTGCGGGTGAAGAAGTAGCGGAAGTGGAGCAAGCGGCCATCGCAGGCATTCACGAAGCGGTTGGCGTGCTGCTCAAACGGCAGATCCACGTTCAACCCGATGCTGTTCTCGCAGCCGGCACCACTGTTGGCGGCCTCCATGATCCCGCCGCCCGCGCCAGTCATCACCTCAAAGCCGCGCGCCACCGCCTCCACCGCCAGCTCTTGCGCCAGCTTGTAGGCGGGCTCTTCCGGGCTGGTGCGGGCTGAGCCGAACACGGTGACCTTGCGGGTTTGCCGGTGCGGGGCAAACACACTGAGGCCATCGCGGATGTCGGCGAGGGCGCCGTTGATCAGCCGCCATTCATCGGCATCGGTGCTGCCCTTGGCAATCTCCAGCAGGCTCACGATGCTGCGCTCGATCGCGCGGCGCTGCGGGTGGTTCTGCAGCTCCTGATCGAGGGCCTGAAGGGGGCTCTGCTCCATCAACGGACGGGGTGATCGGGGGGATGTGGCATGAAAAAAGCCCGGCTCAGGGCCGGGCTTCGAGGCTATCGGGGCGCTGATCCCGCGCTCCTCGTGATCAGAGGTATTTGGCGATGGTGCCGGAGAGGGTGGTCTTGGGCACGGCACCCACCACGGTGTCCACCTTCTGGCCGTCCTTGAACACCATCAGGGTGGGGATGCTGCGGATGCCGTACTGGCTGGCCACGTTGGGGTTTTCGTCGGTGTTCAGCTTGAACACTTTGATCTTGCCTTCAAATTCCTTGGCGATCTCATCCACGATGGGAGCCACCATGCGGCAAGGACCACACCAGGGCGCCCAGAAATCCACGAGCACAGGCACGTCGCTCTTGAGCACGTCCTGCTCGAAGGAGGCGTCGGTGACGGCTGCGGCGCTGGACATCCGAGTTTGGGTCAGTGTTTTGGGAATCTAGCAATGGTTTCCGGGATGGCTCTGGGCCTGCCGGAACTCGGTAACAAGACAGAAGGCCCGGACGCGCCGGGCCGGGGGGTGTGAGGAGTGTGTGAGCCGAAGCCCGCACACCCCGAGGGTAACGCCGCTGTCTTCAGCGTCTGTGCTGAAGGCTTATTTGCCCATGCCCAGCTGCTGGGCTTTCTGGTACACCTTGCCCTCGGTGAGCAGGGAGGGTGCCACCACCACTTCCACCTGCTGCATCTCCTTGAGCGTGCGGGCACCGAGGGTTCCCATGGAGGTGCGGATGCAGCCCAGCAGGTTCTGGGTGCCGTCGTCGAGGGAGGCGGGGCCGCGCAGGATCTTCTCGAGGCTGCCGGTGGTGCCCACCTTGATGCGGGTGCCGCGGGGCAGCACCGGGCTGGGGGTGGCCATGCCCCAGTGGAAGCCGCGGCCGGGTGCTTCGGCGGCGCGGGCGATGGGGGAGCCGATCATCACGGCATCGGCGCCGCAGGCCAGGCACTTGCAGATGTCGCCGCCGGTCACGATGCCGCCATCGGCCACGATCGGCACGTAGCGGCCGCTCTCGGCCATGTAGTCGTCGCGGGCGGCGGCACAGTCGGCCACGGAGGTGGCCTGAGGGATGCCGATGCCCAGCACACCGCGGCTGGTGCAGGCGGCGCCAGGGCCGATGCCCACCATCACGCCGGCGGCGCCGGCGCGCATCAGCTTGAGGGCCACCTCATAGGTGACGCAGTTGCCGATGATCACCGGCACGCCGAAATCGCGGCAGAGGGCTTCGAGATCGAGGCTTTCCTGGCCCTCGGGGCCCACGTGCTCGGTGCTCACCACGGTGGCTTGCACGAAGAACAGATCGGCGCCGGCCTCAGCGATGGCCTTGCCGAACTTCAGGGCGGCCACGGGGGTGGCGCTCACCGCAGCGATGCCACCACGCTCTTTGATCTCCGCAATGCGCTTGCGGATCAGGTCTTCGCGCACCGGCTGGCTGTAGAGCTCCTGCATCAGCGGCACGAACTCCTCTTTGCCCACGGCCGCAATGCGATCGAGGGCCGGGTTGGGATCGTCGTAGCGGCACTGCACGCCCTCGAGGTTGAGCACGCCGAGAGCGCCCTGCTTGGTGAGCTCCACGCACATGCCCACATCCACCACGCCATCCATGGCGCTGGCGATGATCGGGATCTCGCGGGTCACTCCGCCGAGGGTCCAGCTGCTGTCGGTGACCGCAGGATCCACGGTGCGACCGCCCGGCACCAGGGCGATCTCATCGATGCCGTAGGCGCGGCGAACAGTGCGGGAACGACCGAGCTGAATCTCCACCGAAGTCCTTAACGCAATCGAGCCAAGCTATCAACTGGCCCGATGGCGTTCCGGTGGCTTCAGCTGCGGCCGCGGAAGCTCTGCCAGCGTTGCTTCACACCCTCGATCACCTCGCGGCGGTCGTTGCTGCGCACCAGTCGGGTGAGGCTGAATTGCACCACCGCCACCAGGCCGGCCAGCTCCAGCAGCCCCGGTAACAGCGGAATGCTCTCAAGCACACCCAGCAGGGCGGAATACACCCGCAGCACCAGCAGCACGGCGATCAATCCGGCCAGCAGGCTCAGGGGGGTGCGGGCGGCCTGCCATTGCTCCTGAAGCTGGCCGCTGGCGATCCAGGTGCGCACCTTCTCCACCAAGAGCTCCCATTCGCCACCCTCCTGATCAGCGGCGGAAGCCGCCACCTGTGGGCTGGCGGGCACCTCCAGGGTGCTGGCCACCGTGGGGATGTCGACGGGTGCAGGCGGTGTGGGTTCTGGCTCGGGTGTGGCCGTGGCCTCAACCGGCACCGCCTCAGCCTCAACAGCTGGTGTTGGGGAGGCAGGCGTCTCGGCGGAGGGCTCTTCGCTGCTCACGGCTGCGGTCTCCTCCACGGCCTCAGGCACTGGCGTTGCCTCAGCGCTCAGCACCACGGGCTCGAGCTGCTGTTCGGTGTCCGGCTTGGGTTCAGCAGCGTCGGACATGGTCTGTGGCGATGGCATCAAGCGGGGAGCTTACGGCTGAATTCCTGCTGCGATCACTCCAGTGGAAGCAGTGCAGGGCGCTGCGGCAGGCCCACCAGGGGCAGGCGGACGGGGAATCGGCCCGCTCGCAGCCGCTCGCATAGCTCAGCCCCGATCTCCTGGGCCAGGCGGGGGCTGTGGGCCGGCGCGCAGCGGATGCGCTGCTCACCGATCTGGAGCCTGCCGCTCAGCAGTTCGCTGTAGCTCACGTTGCCAAGGCTCGGGCGCACCCGGCGCGGGATCCCGTAATCGAGCACCGGCGCCTGGAGATGCTCGTTGCCGCAGGCGGCCTGGCGGGCCACATCCAGATCCAGCAGCGGCACCGGAGCGGCCAGGGCCACCAGCAGAGCGCTGCCCTCCTGCCGCTGGTGGCAAGCGCGGATCCAGCGCCGCTCCAGGCCATGCACCTCCACGTTCACGGCGCAGCTGGCCCCGGGGCTGAGGGCATGGCCGCTGGCCTGGCGGCGGGCCTGAGGGTTGTGGCCCGCGCCGGCACCGCTCACCCACCCCACGGCGCCCGCCACCAGCACCGGCGACCCGGGGCCCAGCGCCCGCAGACC
>VGPP01000090.1 GCA_016882585.1 Cyanobacteria bacterium M_surface_7_m2_037 | reverse complement strand
TGCTGGTGATGGCGGCCACGCTGCTGCGCTGGCCCCAGCCGCTGGCGGCCGGTCGCTGGCCTGCGCCATCGCAGCAGGCGATCACCGCGGTGAGTGCTGCGCTGGCTTTTGCGCTGTCACCGCTGGTCTTGCTCTGGAGCCGCATCGCCGTGAGCGATGCCTTGCTCACGGGCTTGCTTGGGGCCGCGCTGCTGCTGTTCTGGCGCTGTTATGCCGGGGGCGGCTGCAGCTGGCTGGCCTGGATCCTGCTGGGGCTGGCGGTGCTGGCCAAGGGGCCTGTGGCGGTGGTGCTGGCGGGGATCACCCTCACCGCGTTTGGCCTGTGGCAGCGCGATCTGCGCGGGTTGGCGGCTCGGTTGCGCCCTTGGCCGGGCCTCGGCATCACGGCTTTGGTGGCTCTGCCTTGGTATGGCCTGGCGGCGCTGGTGGAAGGGCGCCCCTTCATCGAGAGCTTTTTCGGCTATCACAACCTGCAGCGCTTCACCGGAGTGGTGAATAACCATCTGCAGCCCTGGTGGTTTTTTCTGCCGGTGCTGGTGGTGGCCTCGCTGCCGTTCACCCCGCTTCTACTCGCTGGCTTGGCGGGAGGGTTGCGTGAGCGAACAGTCAGGTTCCCGCCGGAACACTCTCTGCAGCGCTATGCCACCTGCTGGCTGCTGGCGGTGTTGCTGTTTTTCACCCTGGCGGCCACCAAGTTGCCCAGTTACTGGATTCCGGCCACCCCAGCGGCTGGGGTATTGATCGCCCTGGCGGCGCAGCAGCGCCCGGCGCGCTGGGTGATGGTGAGCACCCTGGCGTTGCAGGCTGTTCTGGCGGCGGGGTTGGCGGCCTCTGGTCGCTGGGTGCCGCTGATCAATGAACCTGAATTGCCCACCCTGCCGGCGGAGTTGCTGGCTGGTGGACTTCTCAGCCGCGCAGCCGCTTGCTTTGGCCTGGCCCTGGTGGCCGGGATGCTGCTCTGGTGGGCCCAAAGCCCCTGGCGGCGGGGTTGGTTGCTGGCTCAGCAGCTGGCGGTGGTGGCCTTTGCAGTCACCGCACTGCAGCCCCTTGTGGCCTTCGGGGATCGTCTGCGGCAGGCTCCGCTCCGGCGTCTTGCTGCCAGCGTCGTGGAGCAGAGGCGCAGCGGCGAGCCCCTGGCGATGGTGGGCATCCTCAAGCCCTCACTGCACTTCTATACCGATCAGGTGGTGATCTACGAGGGCGTGCAGCCCAATGGACCGCTCAACCTCAACGACCGCCTCTTGAACGAACGCCGCGCCGGGCAGCAACCATCGCCGCCGGCGCCCAACAACACCGTGTTGGTGGTGATCGATCAACGCACCGCGCAGCTGCCCCACTGGCGGGGCCTAGCTCACCAGCCCCTGGCACAGGAAGGCTTATTCGCCCTCTGGCGGGTGCCGCGGCAGGCCCTGGATCAATGGGCCCAGCGGTTTCGGGAGGCGGGTCTGCCAGCGCCGGATTGGCAGCAGCCCAGGCCCGAGCGCTACTGAGCTAGCTGAGACGGTTTTTCAGTTGTCGGCGGGTGTGCCCATGGCCACGCCGTTGTCCATCCGTTCGCGTTGGCAGAAGCTGCAGTGCCCCCAGCGCTGCAGTTCTCCGCCTGGCGCTGGACGCTGGCAGTTGGGGCAACTGGCCATGCCGAATACATCCACACGGCTGGGGTGGTGCGCCCACACCTGCGCCTCCTCATCACTGCCGAAGGGGGGCAAGGAAGTGGCTTGATGCTGCTGCAGCACCAGATCCTTCACCGAAAAACCAGCGCCGCGCAGGGCGCCGAGCAAGCGGTGTTTGTTGAAGCGCAGCGCTTGCAGCCATTGGGGATGGCTGGCGCCCACCACCAATCGCCCGCCCTGCAGCCGCAGCGGCCGGCAATGGGGGGCGAGTTGGGCGCCGGCGATCTTGGGCCAGGCCTGCCACAGGGCCGCCAGGTTTTCGTCGCGTTGCCACTGCCGCTGCAGCTGCTCCAGGCAGCCCACCACGGTTTGCAGCGGTGGCCGCGGCGGCGGCACAAGCAGGTTCACGCTGCCCTGGCGCCGGGTTTGGTTGCGGGGAGCGGCTGGCATGGTTCAACGCTACGGGAGATGCGGCAATCACGCTGTGCCGCTGCGGCGGGCACTGGTTAGCCTCGTCGCCTGCCCCGTATCCCAAGCCATGGGCTTTTTTGATCGCCTCAGCCGTCTGGTGCGCGCGAACGCCAACGCCGTGGTGGGGGCCATGGAGGATCCGGCCAAGATCCTCGATCAGTCGGTGGCTGACATGCAGGCCGACCTGGTGAAGCTGCGCCAGGCCGTGGCCACCGCCATCGCCAGCCAGAAGCGCATCCAGAACCAGGCCGAGCAAGCTGAAGCCCAGGCCCAAACCTGGTACGAGCGGGCCGAGCTGGCGCTCAAAAAGGGCGAGGAAGACCTGGCTCGTGAAGCCCTTGGCCGCCGCAAAACCTGCCAGGACACCGCCACAGCCCTGAACACCCAGCTGCAGAGCCAGGCCGGCCAGGTGGAGCAGCTCAAGCAGAGCCTGGTGAAGCTCGAGAGCAAGATCGCCGAGGCCAAAACCAAAAAAGACATGCTCAAGGCCCGGGCCCAGGCGGCTCAGGCCCAGGAGCAACTGCAGAGCGCTGTGGGCAACCTCGGCACCAACAGCTCCATGGCCGCCTTCGAGCGGATGGAGGAGAAGGTGCAGAGCCTCGAGGCCCGCAGTCAGGCCGCCGCTGAGCTGGCGGGTGCGGATCTGGAGAGTCAGTTCGCGGCCCTCGAGGGTGCGCCTGAGGTGGATGACGAGCTGGCCGCCCTGAAGGGCAAGCTGGCCGGCACCGCTCCGGCGGCGGCACTGCCAGAGGCTGGCGGTGCGGTGCAACCCGTGAAGGTGGAGGAGGTGGATGCGGAGCTCGAGGAGCTGAAGCGCTCGATCGACAAGCTCTGATCCATACAATCGCCGCAGCGTTGACTGCCGCCGTGTCTGTTCTGCACCTCACCGATGCCAACTTCCAGGCCGAGGTGCTGGATGCCGCCACGCCGGTGCTGGTGGATGTGTGGGCCGAGTGGTGTGGGCCCTGCCGCTTGATGGCCCCGATGATGGATTGGGCCGCTGGTGAATACGCCGGCCGGTTGGCCGTGGGCAAGCTGGAGGCTGATCCCAACCCCACGGCCCGCGATCAGATGGGGATTCAGGGCTTGCCCACCCTGGTGATCTTCAAGAACGGCCAAGAAGTGGCACGCCACGAAGGCGCCATGGCTCAACCCCAGCTCAAGGCCTTCCTGGATGCCCAACTCTGAGGCGCTGCCGGCTCTGCATCGCTCGGAGCGGGTTGCTGCCTTGGGCAGCGGCGTGTTCGCCCGCAACGATCAGCGCAAACAGGCCTACCGGGCCGGCGCTGGTGCAGCGGGCTTGCCGGCTCTGTTGGATCTCTCGCTCGGGTCCACCGATCTGCAGCCGCCTGAAGCGGCGATCCAGGCGATCCGCGATCAATTAGGCCGGCCTGAGAGTGCGGCCTATTGCTTGCATGGCGCCACCCTGCTGTTTCGCGAGGCGGTTGCCGCCTGGGCGCAGCGGCGCTTCGGGGTTGCGGTGGATCCGGAGCGTGAGGTGTTGTTGCTGGTGGGCTCCCAGGAGGGCACTGCTCACCTTCCCCTGGCTGTGCTCAACCCGGGTGATCCGGCGCTGCTGCTCGATCCCTATTACCCCTCCCATCTCGGCGGTTTGCGCCTCGCCTCCGCCGAGCCGAAGTTCCTCAACCTTGATCCGGCTCTGGGTTTTGCGCCCCGCTTCGATCAGATCAGCACCAGCGCCTGGGATGCCCTCAAACTGATGGTGCTGGGCTTCCCCCACAACCCCACCGCCACCACGGGCCAGCAGGCCTGGGTGGATGAGGCAGCCGAGCGCGCCGTGCGCCACGGCGTGGTGTTCGCCCACGACAACCCCTACGTGGATCTGGCTCTCGAGGGTGAGGCTCCAGCCCTGCTGCGCTCGCCGCTCTGGCGGCAGTGCGGGATTGAGTTTTTCTCGTTTTCCAAGGGCTGGTGCCTGGGGGGCTACCGCATCGCCTTCGCCATTGGCGCTGAGCCCTTGATCACGGCGCTGCGCCAGCTGAAGGGGGTGGTGGATTTCAATCAGAGCACCGCCCTGCAGGCGGGTGCCATCGCGGCCTTGGAGCAGGCCGGCGATTGGCCGGAGCGCATCAAGCCGATCTACCGCGAACGGCGCGATCGGATGGCGGCGGTGCTGCAGCAGGCTGGCTGGCCCGTGCGGCTCCCCTCGATGGCGCTGTACCTGTGGCTGGAGCTGCCGGAGCGTGCCCGCGCCGCGGGGCTGGATTCCGAGCAGTTCTGCGCCCGGCTGCTGGAAGCCACGGGGGTGTGCCTCACCCCAGGCAATGGCTTTGGTGCGGGTGGTGAGGGGTATGCCCGCTTGGCGCTGGTGCATCCAATCGAAGAGCTGGAGGCGGGCGCTCAGCGGATGGCGGCTTGGCTGGCTCAGCTCTGAGAGCCGCAGCGATTGCCGCTGCCCTGCGGCAGCTGCCGGCCGATCAACCGCTGGCTTGGCGGCTGCGGGTGCTGCCGGTGTGCGCCAGCACCGAACTCGAGTTGGAGCGCTGGCTTGCGGCTGGGGCCCAGCCGCCACTGGCGGTGCTGGCGCAGCAGCAGCGCCATGGCCATGGGCAGCAGGGCCGGGTGTGGCAGTCGCCGCCAGGGGGTGTGTGGATGAGTGCGGCCCTGCCCTGGCCGACTGAGCCTGCGGAAGCGGCGTCGCTGGCCCTGGCGGCGGCGCTGGGGATTGCGCTGCAACTGGAGGCACTCGGGCTGAAGCCTCAGATCAAGTGGCCCAATGATCTGTTCATCGATGGCCGCAAGCTCGCCGGAATCTTGCCACGGTTGCGCTGGCGCGGCGGCCGGGTGCGCTACGCCCAGCTGGGGGTGGGCCTCAATGGGCTGAACCGCGTGCCCGCTGGGGCGATCAACGTGGCAGATGCTCTGGGCCGGCACCCGCTGGCGCAGCCGGCGTGCCTCGCAGCCCGGGTGCTGCGTGGGCTGGAGTGGGCCGCGGCCGCGTGCGATCAGCCCGAATTGGTGCGGCGTCAGGCCGAGCAGCGCCTCCACAGGCCGGAGTGGCTGGAGCACCAGGGCGAGCGCTGGGCGGTGGCCGGCCTTGAGTCCAATGGGGGGCTTCGCCTTTGCCGCGGCAGCGCGGTGGTTGTGTTGCAGCGGCGTTTCTAGAGTTCGCTTCGCTTTGTTCCGGGCCGTCTTGCCTCGCCTCCAACCCCTAAGCCTGTTGGCTGCCCTGCCGGCGCTGCTGGGGGGAGGCCTGGCCTGGGCTCAGCTGGAGGCTGCTCAGCCCGATGCCGCGCCGGCAGCACCGAATGCTGCTCCGGTTGCGCCGTTGTTGCCTCCCCCGGGCAGCACTGCTGTTCCCCTGCGGCCGGATCCCAGCCGGCTGAGTGGTGCGGCCACGGCACCCAAGCGCTTCGATCAATCCCTCGATGAATTGGTGCGCCAGGGGGTAGTGACCCCTAACGAGCGCAACCTGGTGCGCGGTGGCGGCGGAGCGCTGGCGCCCCTGGATGTGGGGGCGTTCCAGCAGGCCTGCCGGGGCGGGGCGCTCTCCGCCAAGGAGTGCCGCGGTGGCATCGCCCTGCGTTGGGGCCGCCGCAGCGGCAGCGATGGCAACACCGCCTGGGGCGGACGCATCGGCGCCGATGGCATGCCCCTGCCACCCCTCACGGTGCCGGTGTCGGCCCTGCTGGCTGGCAATGGCGGCAGCTTCAATCTGGCCAGCGTGTTCCGGGTGACGCCACGGCCGGCGCCGGTGCTGGGCAATGGCAACCGCCGTCTATTGCTGCCGATCATCGGCAGCGCGGTGAACACCAGCGGTTTTGGCTGGCGGCTGCATCCGCTGCTCGGGGCCTGGCGCCTCCATGCCGGTGAAGATCTGGCGGCGCCGGAGGGCACGCCGGTGGTGGCGGCTCTGAGCGGCAGGGTGGTGAGCAGTGGTTTGGCGGGTGGCTATGGCTTGGCGGTGGAGGTGGAGCACCAGCGGCCGTTGCGCCGCAGCCTCTACGGGCATCTCTCTGAGCTCTATGTGAAAGCCGGGGATGTGGTGCGCCAGGGCGAGGTAATCGGCCGTGTGGGCAGCACGGGCTTGAGCACAGGGCCACACCTGCATTTCGAGCTCAGGGAGCCGGCGGCGGGTGGTTGGGTGGCGATCGATCCGGGCGACTTTGATCCCGGCAGCGGCCTCAAGGGCACTGATGCGATCGCGCTGTTGATGGGCCAGCTGCTGCAGAGCCTGGAGCGGCCTCAAGCGAAGGCCTAAGCCTGCGAGCCGGCGCCGCTGTCCACCAGGCGCCCATCGTGAAAGTGCACGATGCGCTCGGCTCGGGCGGCCACATCGTGTTCATGGGTCACCAACAGGATCGTCATCCCCTGTTCGCGGTGCAGTTCATCAAACAGATCCAGCACCTCCTTCGTGGTGCGGGAATCGAGGGCGCCGGTGGGTTCATCCGCCAGCAGTAGATGGGGATTGTTGATGATGGCGCGGGCCACGGCCACCCGCTGCTGTTGGCCGCCGGAGAGCTGGTTGGGTTTGTTATGCAGCCGCTCGCCTAATCCAACGCGCTGTAGTGCGGCCATGCCGAGTTCACGGCGCCGTTCTGCTGGCACACCGGCGTACACCATCGGCAGCATCACGTTCTCGAGGGCCGTGAGCTCCTGCAGCAGGTGGAACTGCTGAAACACAAAGCCCAGTTCGCGGTTGCGCAGATCCGCCAGTTGATCGTCGCTGAGGTGTT
>VGPP01000089.1 GCA_016882585.1 Cyanobacteria bacterium M_surface_7_m2_037 | reverse complement strand
TCTCCACAGTTGAACGCTGCGGTGCTGTGGTGTGCGGCCAGGGGCTGCGGCGGCTGCAGCTGCATCAGCCCTGCCAGGGCCTGGGTGCCGCCATGGTGCGTTGCAATCGCTCATTGGGGTTGGCCGGCGGCGCATCGAGCTTGCGCTGGAATGCCGCAAACGCTTCTGGCTCCAGGGCAGCCCAGGCCTGCTCCACGAGCAGCTCCTGGGCTGCAGACCGTGCCGCTTGCAGCACGAAATCGGTTCGCGTGAGCCCAGAGGCGGCGACAGCGCGATCGATCAGCTCCTGGTCGCTGGCTGTCACTCTCAGGTTCCAGCTGAGGCGAGGGGTGGCGGTCATCCAGAACCTCCCTGAGGCCTGCGGTCCCCATTAGCCTAGGTAGACATTGTCTATTTGGTCTGGGTTGTGCCCCGCAGGTGTGTGGCTTCAGGTCAACAGCTTCCAGAAGCCCCGCCGCGTTTCGAAGCAGTCCTCCAGCCAGGCCATGTAGGTCTGGTGGTCGCGGTGCCCCTGCCAGTCGTCGATGCGTGTGGCCAGCTGTTCACAGCTGCGCAGATGCTCGGCGGTGACGCGGTAGCGCTTGGCCCATTTCGTCCATAGGACGAAGAACACCATTGCCCGCAGCAGCAGTGTGGCGGCGAGGGGATGGTCTGCGCTGAGGCGTTCGGCGCCAGCGGTGAGGACCGTGAGCTCATCGCCTTCCCACTCATCCTCGTGGGCGAGCACATGCCGGGCAGCTCGACTCAGGGAGGGCCACTCCACCAGGAACTGCAGGCCCAGCAGGCTGTCCGGGAACGCTTCCGCCAGCTGCAGAGCCCGCTCCTCCACCTCCACATCCTCGAAGGCATCCAGGCGTTTCAGGTGCTCGCGCAGGTATGGGATGGAGAGGGTCTGGCTGAACCAGTCCCAGCGCATGGCCTGGGCCTCGTTGTGGCGGCCCAGCGCATCCAGAACGGCGATGCGGGCGTCGTGCCATTGCGAATCGTCTGGACTCTCCGGCTCTTCTGCTGCGCCGTCGAGAATCTGCAGGGCCTGCTCCGCTCGCCCCCAGGCCAGCAGCTGGGAGGCCACGCTGGCGGCTGTGTCGGGCCAGGTGAGTTCCTCGCGATCGAACTGGCGCAGGAAGCCCTCCACATCGCCGCGGGCCACGGCGATCTGCAGCAGCACTTCAGCGCCATCCCTGATGCCCCGCTGGCGCCTGTGGCTCCCCAGCAGCCCGAGTCCCCGGTCGCCCAGGGCGTCCTTCAGGGCTGGTACCAGCCCGTCGTACTGGTCGTGGCTGTTCTCCTCCAGCAGCTCATCGGCGTGTTGCGCCAGGGTTTCCACCTCGATCCGCGCCGCCACGGCCAGCGGTCCCAGCTGTTGCACGGCCCGCTCGAACACGGCGAACACAGCGCCGGTGCTGTCCCAACAGCGATCGAGCACGTCGTCCGACAGCTCCAGGAAGCGCAGCAGCAGCTCGAAGGCCTGAGCGGGATTGCTGCCCGCGATCGTTCCGCTGATCGCCTGCAGCTGCATCTCCAGGTCGGTGATCAGGGCCTTGCGGCGGCGCGCATCCACCGTGGTGGTGGAGCGGCCGATGGCCTGCAGCCGTTTGCGCACCTCCTGGGTGGCGCGCTCCACCCCCTCGGCACTTGCCAACGCCAGCCGCAGGCGCCGCTGGATCACCGCATTGCCGCTGCTCACCTTAATCAACAGCGCCGCCAGGGTCTCAGCCCCGAGTGCCTCGAGGTTGGCGACGTTGAGGGTGCGTTTGCTGGCCACGTGAATCTGTACAACGCTGCAGGCGTCGCCAGGCTTCCTGCGGCTCAACGCCACGTTGGCACAGTTGCTCCCAGCGCCGTTGGCTGCGTGGTGCCGCGCCTCACCCGCTGCAGAGCTCTTCGCTCACGCTCCAGAGCCGTTCGCAGGCCGCGGTATCGAGGGCCGCCGGTGCGATGCGGCAAGCCTTGGGGTAGCCCTTGAAGTTGCCCAGGCCGCCAGGGCCGTAGAAGCCACCGGGTTCGGCATCGGGTGCGGTGGCGGCAAACAGTTGGGGTAGGGCGCCCATGGCGGCGCTCTGGAACAGCGGATCCATCAGGCGGTAGGCCAGGGCCTCCACCCGGGAGCCGCGGGCCTCCACGGAGGTGGGTTGCAGGTTGGTGCGGGCCAGGCCGGGATGGGCGGCGATCGAGCGCACCTCAGCCCCCTGGCGATCCAGCCGGCGCTGCAGCTCTAGGGCCATCATCATGTTGGCCAGCTTGCTCTGGGCGTAGGCGGCCCAGGCGTCGTAGCGCTGCTCGCCCTGCAGATCATCGAAGGCGATGCGGCCGAAGTAGCTCGCCCCGGAGCTCACATGCACCACCCGAGCCCCCGGTTGTAGTGCGGGCAGCAGCTGCTGGGTGAGAGCGAAGTGTCCCAGGTGATTCACGGCGAACTGCAGCTCGAATCCCTGGGCGCTCAGCTGGCGGGGAGGGGCCATCACCCCGGCGTTGTTGATCAGCAGATCGATGCCGCCCCAGCGCTCGGCCACCGTTTGGGCGCCCTGGCGCACGCTGGTGAGATCCGCCAGATTCAGCTGCAGCGGGATCAGCTCGCCAGCGCCACCGCCATCGCCACTGAGTGCCTGGCCGGCGGCCTCCGCTTTGGCCAGGCTTCGGCAGGCCAGCACCACGCGCGCTCCACGCTGCGCCAGTGCCCGTGCCGTTTCAAGTCCCAGGCCGCTATTGGCGCCGGTGATCAGGGCCGTACGGCCGCTCTGATCGGGGATGTCGGCGCAGGTCCAGGGCATGGCGTGCAATCGGCGAGCTTGCCTAGGTTGGAACCATCAGCGAGGCGACTGCGGTGGGGATTGCACCCGAGTTGATCCTCGACGATGCCGACACGCTCGACCTGCTGCGGCAGCTCTTTGCTCGCAGTGGTTCCGCCTATCGGGTGCGCTATGGCCTGGTTGCCGCTGGCGTGGATACGGGGGCACTCACCGATGGTGATGAAGCGGGATCCGGCGCGCTGGCCTTCAGCGGTGAGGAGGAAGCCTTCATTCAGCAGCTGTTGGATCGTCTGGCCGGGGTGATCGCCATCCAACCGCAGCGCTCTACAGACGCCGCATCACCGTTCCAGTTGGCATCTGTGGCCCGGGTGCAGGGGGAAGACAACATCACCGGGATCACCTACTCCGGTTTCACCACGCTGGGGTCTCCGCCGCGGCTGCTGCCGGAGGAGTCGTATCTGTTGATTGAGCTGGAGCTGAGTGACGATCCCGGCCTGAGCGACTGGGAGAAGAGCACGATTGTGCACGAGCTGGGTCATGCCCTTGGGCTGAGCCATCCAGGTGGCAATCCCAGCGATCCCGCTTACACCGATCGCGACACGATCATGTCGTACAACAGCGTTGGCGATCAGCCCGCCACCTGGTTCAGCGACAGTGACTTGGCAGCCCTCAGGCGGATCTGGGGCGCGGCCGCCTCTGCACCGGACAACGGTTCTGACTCCACAAACGCTGGCTTCCGGATCGATGTTTTGATCAGTGGCGGCACAGCGTTGCCCGGCTTTGATCCTGATGCGGGCGATCAACTGCTGCTCAATGCCGATCTGGTGCCCAGCGGCTCCACTCGTCTCAAGATCGTGGCCTCCGCGCGTGCGTTGCGGTGGGCCCAGCGCAGCCGCACAAGCCTCGTGTTCGATGACCGGACCAGTGCGCTCTACCTCAACAGCAACGGGTACGGCAGAGGTTGGGGCGCCGATGGTGGATTACTGGCTCAGTTCGATCCGGGGGTGTACTTGAGTGCTCCGGATATCCAATTGGTTTGACGTTCCGTCAGGCTGCGCTCTCGCGTCAGGTCATTCAGCGCGACTGGCTCTCACGTCCAGCACTGTGGGCCCCACCCAGTAGCTGCCGGGATCGGCCGCGGCTGCAACCATCTCAGCGTGGGCCTCAGCGGCATCGCCGCTGCTCCACAGCCCGAGCTCCTGCAGGCGCACGCCGTATACCTCCACAAACCGCTGTAGCCACTGGCCCGCCATCGAGCGGCTATCTCCGGCAACGGGTAACGGCTGCACCGCTTCGATCCGCCAGCCCCGGGCGGCCAGCAGCGCGGGCAAGCGTCGGTTGGGATCAGGATCGCCGCCGGCCTCGCGGAAACTGCGCTGGCAGGCCTGGCCGAAGCGGGCGATGGCACCGCCTCCCGGGTGCAGCCCGAAGCTGTCCCAGTGCACGTACTCATGCAGCACCAGCTGGCCGCCGATGCGCAGGCTCTGCTCCAGGCCGCTCAGCAGCGGATCGAGATCGGGCAGAAACATGGCGACCCAGCGGCACCAGGCCAGATCGAAGCCTTCGGCTGGCCAGCGATCACGCAGCAGATCGTGCCGGCGCAGCTCCAGCCAAGGCAGCTGGGCGTTGCGGGCCATCGCTTGCCCGGCAGCCACGTAGGCCTCGCTGAGCTCCAGCCCCAACACCCGGCCTGTGGGGCCCACGGTCCGCGCCAGATCCATGGACGCAAAACCTGGGCCGGCGCCCACATCGAGCACGCGCATCCCTGCGCTGAGTCCGGCACGCTGCCAGGCAGCTTGGGCGGCGGGTCGCCAGAGCTCGTGCTGGAAGCGCAGGCGCTCCAGCTCCTCGGCGTGGGTGCCGAGCAGATAGCTGGACTCGCCCATGGGGGTGGTGCTCAGTCCTCAGGGAAGAGCAGAGCGGCCAGCTCATCGGGATCCACGTCGTAAACGCGGGCCAGGCTGGTTTCAATCGCTGCGGTCACCTCGCCGGGCAGGAAGCGCATGGCGCTGAGAGCGTCGTCGGTGATCTCATCGCTCAGCAGCTTCTCGCCGTCGAGCTTTTCATCGTTGATCACCGCCATCACCCAGCTCTGGTAGGCGTACACCAGATCGGAGAACTCCAGATCGGGATCGTTGAAGTCCAGGGCCATCGCGAAAGCGGGCGCAGCTTCCTGCAGTCTGCCGGCCGGTGGGGAGGATGGGTTGCATGACAACCGCATCCCCTGACCCATTAGCCCTGCAGGCCACCCTGGTGGACTTCGCCCTGGCGGAACTGGTGCGTCAGCACCGCGAGAGCTTCCCGCCCCTGTGGACCCAGGAGAGCTGGGCCAAGCTGCTGATCTGGCTGGCGCTCAACTGCGGCTGCAGTGGCGATGAGGCCGGTCTCAAGGCGTTCGCCGAGGCCATCGGCCCGCTGCAGATGGGGCGGCTCAGGCGGGTGTTCTTTGAGCGGGAGCTGGGCGATCTGGAGCTTCAACTCATGGCCGATCCCGCCGAACAGCAGGTGCTGGTGCTGCCTCAGGGGCCGGCGGAGGAGGTGCTCCAGCCGGCTCGGATCGCTCAGGCCCTTGAGCGGGTGGAGCTCTCCGGCCTGTTGCCCGCCGATCAGAGCTGCTGGCAGCGTCTCGATGCGGTGGTGGCTATCCCCTGGCAGGAGCAGCGCTGATGGAGCTGATCGCCCGCTACCGCAATGCCGGCTTCGAGGCCCTTGCCGATGGTGTGATGGCCTTCTTCGAGCGCCGCAGCGATCTGCAGCGCCCTGGGGTGGCCTTCGGGCCCGATTGCGGCGAACCCGCGAAAGTGTCGACCGACATCAGCCTGGTGGCGATCGATCGCTCGGATCCCGAGGCCTTCGCTCTGGCGGAGGTGATCCTGCGGGGCGTGAGTGCCGGTCTTGAGCGCTACCTGCAGGAGCGGCCGCTGTTTCGCGACTGCTGCCCGGAGCAGCAGTTGTTTGTGAACCCGATCTTCAACCTGCAGCGTTACGCCCCCGGTGAGGGTTTCAAGCGCTGGCACTGCGATTGGACCATCAGCGATGAAGCCACCGAGCCCGTGCATCGCGTGCTCGCCTGGATCCTCTATTGCAACAGCGTGGAGGAGGCCGGCACGGAGTTTCACTGGCAGGGGCATCACGAGGAGGCCGAGCGCGGCAAGTTGGTGATCTTTCCCGCTGGGCCCTCGCACATTCACCGCGGGCGGGTGAATCAGGCGCATACCAAAACCATTGCCACTGGTTGGATCAATGCCGGTAGCTCGGAGGCCTATCTGCAGCGCCTGGCCCAGGGCTAACGCTGAAAGCGATTGCTCTGGTGCTGCTCCGGCGGCCCAACCATCGAATACTCCACTTGCTGCGGGAAGGGGATTTCGATGTTGTGAGCCCTGAAGGCGTGCCAGATCGCCTGGTTCACCTCGCTGCTGATCCCGCCGTTATCGAGTGGATTGGCGATCCAGAAGCGCAAGACGTAGTTGATGGCGAAGTCGCCGTAGCTCACCAGAAGCGCCTTCGGTGCAGGTTCATGCAGCACCCTTGGCACCTGGCAGGCCGTGGCTTCCAGCAGAGCGATCACCTCGGCGGGGTCGTGGTGATACGCAGCGCCCACATTCACCTGGCTGCGCCGCAATCTGTCGCTGGCGGTGTAAGTGGTGGCGGCTTCGGTGAAGAACGTTTGGTTGGGCACCAACAGTTCGGCGTTGTCGCGGTCGCGCCAGAGCAGGGTGGCCCGCAGCCCCAGCTTCCGCACCTCGCAGGGGTCGCCATCGAGCATCAGCACCTCGCCCGGCCGCACGGAGCCCTCAAACAGCAGCCATAGGCCGCTCACAAAGTTGGAGAACACCTCCTTGATCCCGAAGCCCAGGCCCACAGACAGGCCACCGGCCACCGCGATCAGGGCTGTGGTGTTCAGCCCCAGCTGCACGGCTACGGCCACCAATCCCAGCCCCACCACGGCGTAACGGAGCATCAGCTCCATCGCCTTGCGGCTGCCTTCGCTCATGCCCACGGCCCCCTGCAGCACCCAGGCCAGGCCTGCCGCTGGCGGGCCGCAGCCCACCAGCACCAGATAGATCACCACCAGCGCCTGGAACAGCTTGCCGGCACTGATCGCCACCCCGAACAGCTCGCCGAGGGGAGCC
>VGPP01000088.1 GCA_016882585.1 Cyanobacteria bacterium M_surface_7_m2_037 | reverse complement strand
AGCTCCGCCGTGATGGGCTCGAGCGAGGCGCCGCTGCCCACGTGAGCAATCAACTGCTCGGCCTGTTCAGCACTGAGCAAGGTGCGCATGCCGCGCCGGATCGGCTGAATCCCCAGCCGGCGCACCAGCAGCAGCAGGTCGACCCGACTGATGCCGAGCTCGTGCTCCAGCTGGGAGAGCGGAACCAGATCCGGCTGAGCCACGAACTGTTGGGTGCGGTGCGGTCATTTTGGCCCGGTCAGGCCAAAAAAACCGCACTCCCTCTCCACACAGCTGTAGGGGAGCGACTCAGGTCTTGGGAACAAACAGCTGCGAGAGGGCAATGAGCATCCCCGCACCGGCCAGCGCGGGAAGGATCACCGGCAAGCCTTTTGGCGCGACAGCCGAAGCAAACAGCAGGACGTGCATGACCTGTGGTTCAGAGGCAACCGCTCCTTAGCACCGCTTCAACGGTGCTGCAACAGGTGCGCAACGCACCGGTCGGCGCAGGCGCACGCGGAAGGCCACATGGCTGGGGCCGAAGTGGCTGATCAACGCTTCGCGAGCCTCGTGCTGCAGCTCTTCCAGGTTGGTGGCGCTGATCTGCAGATGCTGCTGGCGGGCGACAGCCACGAGTCGGCCCGGTTGATCGCTGATCAGCTCGAAGAGCACGTCCTGCATGGTTATCTGCCCTGTTCCTGAGAAGAGTCTGGGAAGGATTCGCACCAATGGGTGGTGCTGCAGGCGACGGGAACCCGTTCAGGTCGCGCTTGTAACAGTCGCCCCAAAACGAAGGCGGCAGGCGTGAATCACCCCCCCTGAGCGGTGAAACTGCCTGCAATGGATGTGAGACCGATGAGTCAGAGCGGTGAGGGAACCCGCCCCGAGGGCCTGAAAATCCTGGTGGCAGACGATGAGGCCAACATTCGCCGCATCCTCGAAACGCGCCTGACCATGCAGGGCCACGAGGTGCTGATGGCCTGCAACGGTGCCGAGGCGCTCGAGTTGTTCCGGGGTTCCGAACCGGATCTGGTGGTGCTCGACGTGATGATGCCCGAGCTCGACGGCTTCGCCGTGGTGGAGCGGATCCGGGCCCAGTCGGAAGTGCCGATCATCCTGCTCACGGCCCTGGGCGACGTGGCGGATCGGATCACTGGGTTACAGCTGGGCGCTGACGACTACATGGTGAAGCCCTTCAGCCCCAAGGAGCTGGAAGCACGCATCCGTTGCGTGATGCGGCGGGCCAGCTCGGGGCAGGGCGCGAGTGGCGGCGGCGGTGGGACGGCCGCCAATGTTGTGGTGGTGGGAGATCTCAGCGTGGACTTCAACAGGCGCCAGGCCTTCCGCGCCGATGAACGGATCCGCCTCACCGGCATGGAATTCAATCTGCTGGAGCTGCTGATCAGTCGCTCCGGCGAACCGATCAGCCGGCTCGACATGCTCGAGAAGGTGTGGGGCTACAAGCCCGAGCGCTCCTCCGACAGCCGCGTTGTGGACGTGCACATTTCACGCTTGCGGGCCAAGCTCGAGCACGACCCAGAAAATCCAGAGCTGATCCTCACCGCCCGGGGCATGGGCTACATGTTCCAGCGGATTGCCCAAGCGGTGAAGGTGGCCTGAGGGGGGCACCCTCAGGCCCGGGGCCTCAGAACCACTCGGCCACGGCGTCTTCGCGGCTGTTCACGCGCGCTTCCGGAGTGCGGCGCTCGAATTCAAGGCGGATCGAGCGCTCCTGCTCCCCATCGGCCGCGATCGCACGGATTGGATAGAGCTGCTCGCCGTCGCGGAAGGGCACATGCACGCGGAAGGTGCCATCGGAGGAGAGAGGCACCTGCTGATCGCCGATGAACAGGCTGGCACTGGGATCGGTGGCGCCGTACACGATCAGCTCGGCATCGGCCACCAGCCAAAAGGAGCGCTGACGCACCAGACCGCTGCCGGATTCGCTGCGGCCACTGGCCCACACGCCCACGCCGGAATCGTTGAGCAGGCCCTGCTGTGCGCCCTCCAACTCATGCAGCACCTCCGACCCCACACGGCGGCTGCGGGTGCCGGCCGCCGTGGCGATTTGGTAGATCTGCTCGTGGGTCACACCGCCACCGAAGCTCACCTCAGGGGCCGCTGTTGGCAGGGGCTGATCGAGGCTGAAGGGCACGAAGGCATCGGCCACCCGCTGGCTGGGCTCGAGAGCCGGCACCTGAGCCACGGCGGAGAAGGCCAGTGAATACCAGCCGCCGTTGCGCAGGCGGAAGCCCAGCTCCACGCGGTAGTCGCGACCATCCACCGGCACCGGCAGGAACCACTCGCTGGCGTGGTTATCCACCACCAGCTCCTGCAGGGCGTGGGGGTGGGATTGATCAGCGCCAAGGCCGGTTACATCCGCCACCCGCAAACAGAGGCTGGTGGCACCCGCCTCGCGAGCTTTCTGGCGATCGACATCGCTGATGGCCCAGAAGCAGTAGGCCCACTGGGGATCACGGGGCAGGAACACCACGTGGGTGTTCACAGGGGAAGTCGCCTGGGACGGCGCGGCAGCACTGGCTGCAGGCACGGGCGCAGGCGCCTCTGGCGAGCCGAGCTTCTTGGCCGGGTCGGAACGGAGGGCCGACGGCACCAGCTTTTTCAGCCAGCTCAGCGGTCGCTTCGCCTCGGTCATCGCGTCAGCTCCTTCACATGCGGTCATGTTCGCCGTCACCGACGGCCCGGGAGCGCTCGTGTCAGCACATCCCTACCGCCCGTAGCCTGAGCGCCGTTCGGCAACCAGCCGCGGAATGAAGCTGAAACGCTCGTGGCTGGCCGGTTTGATCGGCCTTGTGGTGGTGGCCCTCTTCAGCCTCACCACCTTGGGAGGCCCCGAGGCGACCAACCCACAGCTCAAGCCAGCCCCAACGGTGCCAGCCGCCCGCCAGATCGAGGTGGGCATGCACATCAAAAACATCTACAACCTTTCCCTCAAGGACAAAACCTTCTCCGCCGATGGCTGGTTCTGGCTGATGTGGCCGGAGAGCATCCAGCAGCTGATCGAAGCGAATCAAATTCCAATCACGGAGCTCGTGGAGCTGGTGAATCAGGTGGAGAGCTACGACGCACAGCTGGAGCCCGACAGCAACGAACCCCAACGCTTGGCAGGCGGACGCTATCTGCAGCTGTTTCGCTTCTCCAGCAAGTTTTACGACGATCAGCAGAACCTGAGGCCGTTTCCCTTCGAAACATTGGAGCTGCCCATCGATCTGGAAGTGCGTCCATCGCAGTTCTCGATGGGAGCCCAAGGCATCGTGCTGGTCCCCAAACTCCGCCCCGGCGAACTGCAGGGTGATTCCGTCACCCTGAACGGCTACAGCGTTCAAGGCGTGAGCAGTTCCAGCGCCATTCACAGCTACACCACCTCCTTTGGGGAAGACGAGGTTGCCGATGCTGGCGACTACAGCACGGCCACGTTTGAGATCAGCTACCGCACCAACGGCTGGGCAGCGTTCTATCGCTTCGTATTGCCCTGGCTGGCCGTGATGGTGATCCTGCTGCTGGCGCCCAACCTGGAGGGCAATCTCAACGACCTGCGCCTGGCGATTCCTTCCACGGCCCTCCTCACCCTCGTGTTTCTCCAGGAAAGCGCCCACGCGCATTTACCGGCGCTCGATTACCTCACCTTCCTCGACAAGCTCTATCTCTTTGGTTATGTGGTTGCCACGGCTGAGTTCTGGTTGTTTGTGTGGAGCACCAATCTGATCAGCCGCGCTCCAGAAGCCGAGCACGTGCAAGTGATGCAGCGGATCAATCGGGTGGACCTGATCTATCAAATCACCACCATCGCGGGCTGTATCACCATCCTGCTGCTGGGGCGCGGCAGCACCTAACAGCCATCACTCCTCGAGCAGCTGCCGGTGAGCCTCGGCTAGGTCGCGGCGAGCGGCTTCGCTCACCGTGGGATAAGCGAGATTGAGCGATTCAAGCGTGTCGATCACGGCATCGGCCACCACGAGGCGCGTGAACCATTTGTGATCCGCCGGCACCACATACCAGGGAGAGGCCTCCGTGGCGGTATGGCGAATCATCTGCTCGTAGGCCTCCATATAGGCATCCCAATGGGCCCGCTCGCGGATATCAGCCGCTGAGAACTTCCAGTTTTTCTCGGGTTTTTCCAGCCGCTCCAGAAAACGCCGCTTCTGCTCCTGCTTCGACACGTGCAGGAAAAACTTGCGCACCACCACGCCATTGCGGCCCAGATAGTCCTCGTAATGGCGGATGTCGCGAAAGCGGTGCTGCCAGATGTCGTGCCCCACCAGCTCTGCGGGGATGGTCTGCCGTGCCAGCAGCTCCGGGTGAACACGCACCACCAGCGTTTCCTCGTAGTAGCTGCGGTTGAAGATGCCGATCCGGCCCCGCTCCGGCAGGCACTGATTGGCGCGCCAGAGGTAGTCGTGATCCAGATCGATGGCAGAGGGCGCCTTGAAGGAACTCACCTGGCAGCCCTGAGGGTTCACCCCACTCATCACATGTTTGATCGTGCCGTCCTTGCCGGCGGCATCCATGGCCTGAAACACCAGCAGCAGGGCCCAACGGTCCTGGGCGTAGAGCTTGTCTTGCAGCGCGGCCATGCGCTCCACCCCCTCAGCCAGGGCGACTTGCGCCGCCTGCTTATCGCTGATCGGGGCGTGATGGGTGCTGCCGGGATCGATCTGATGCAGTTGAAAGCCATCACCGCTGTTGATGCGGTAGTGATGGCTGAGGCGGTGCTTGGAATCAGCCACAGGCGTGGATGTGCTGATCCCAAGCTGGCGATGGGCGAACGCGATGTCAGCAGCGGCGCCACAATCGGTGGCGACCCGTGGCGACTGGAGCCGATCGATGTTCACCCTCTCCCTGCAAGGCCCACTGCAGCGTGCTGCTGCCGCCCTGGTTGTGCTCAGCGCAGGGCCCGTGGCCGCCGGCCAAAGCCTCTGGACGCTGGAGACTGGTGTTCAGGCATGCCTCGAAACCAGCAGCGCAGCAAGCTGCCGCCAAGCAGAGGCGCGGGTGAACTCGCTCAAAAGCAACCCTGCCTACGGGCGCAGCTCCCATCTCTGCAAGGAGGAGATCAGCGAGCTCGAGGCCGTGATCAAGTTGCTTCCCATGCGCGACGCCGTGCCCACTGAGGTGATGGCTTCGGTAGCCGATGTGCAGCAGGCCTGCCTGCCCTACGGCTTCTAGGAGGACGTGCCAGCCGTGCAACCGGATTTGGGTTCACCAGCGGAAAACAATCGCGCCTAGTTGTCGTCAGCTCTGCGCTGGTGACACCCGATGGCACTGCCGATGCTGCTCGCCGCCACCGCCCTTGAGGTGGGGCTCGCCTCACCGGCAACGGAGCTGCAGCCCAAGCCGCTGCTCACGCTCGAGCGCACCACCCGCCGGCTGCCGCGCACCGGTGATCCGGTGTGGGACCTGCGCCTGCAGATTCCCGGTGAACCCGACCGCCACTTCGATGCCGTGAGCGGCCGGGCCGACCGCCAGAGCGCCAATCGCGATCGCATGGGCAGCGAAGCGCCCCTGCCCATGGGCCGCTATCGCCTTGGCGCCATCGAAGCACTGGGCCGCCACGACCCCAAAGAGCTCGGCCCGATCTGGATCGGCATCGAACCTGAGTTCACCACCGGCCGGCGGGTGCTGGGCATCCACCTCGACCCCAGCGCCGGCCTCAACTGGAACAGCGGCACAGCCGGCTGCATCGGCCTGGTGCGCTCCAGCGACATGCGCCTGCTGGCGGAGTTGGTGCGCCGCAGCGGGGCCGACACGCTGGTTGTGGCGCAATAGCGCCAGCGTTGCTAGGGATGAGATACCGCCGAGGTGACAGCGCGGCCACCAGCGCTCCACTGCTCCAAGCCGGCGGCAATGGGCACCTCACTGAGATGCACCATTCCTCACACCCCCCGCCCCGGCGCAAGCCGGGGCTTTTCGCTGGGGCCATCCATCAAGGCGGAGAATGCGCTCCACACCGCCTTGGGCTTGATTCCGGATGTTCGCCAGCTCCGAGACACTTCTGAATGCGCTGCAGTGGCGTTACGCCACCAAGGCGTTTGATGCCGAGCGCCAGATCGATACCGCCACCTGGGCCAGCCTCGAGCAAGCGCTGGTGCTCACAGCCTCCAGCTATGGCCTGCAGCCCTGGAAGTTTCTGGTGATCACCGATGCGGCCATCCGCGCCGAACTGCGGCCCCATTCCTGGAACCAGAGCCAGATCACCGATTGCTCCCACCTGGTGGTGCTGCTGAAGAAGCGCACGATCACCGCCGCCGATGCCGACCGCCTGATCCACACCATCGCCACCACGCGCGGCATCGACACCAGCGTGCTGGATGGCTACCGCCAGATGATCCAGGTGGATCTGATCGATGGTCCCCGCAGCCAAATCATCCAGCAGTGGGCTGCCAACCAGGTGTACATCGCCCTGGGCAACCTGCTCACCAGCGCAGCCCTGCTGGGTGTGGACACCTGCGCCATCGAGGGATTCAGCCCCGCCGATTACGACAGCATCCTGGACCTGGAATCAGACGACTACCAGAGCTGTGTGGTGTGCGCCTGCGGCTACCGCAGCACAGACGACAAGTACGCCAGCCTCGCCAAGGTGCGCTACACGGCCACCGATCTGATCGAGCGCCGCTGATCACCCCACCACTCCCTTCACGCACATCCCTGATGGCAAAAACCAGCAAACCCAAGCCAGCCAAGCAGGCGGCTGAACCGATGAGCGCCATCCGCCAAGGCCTCACCATCAAGCTGCAGATCGCCGCTGGTGTGTTTGTGCCGATGCTGGCGCTGGGCCTGTGGCTCAACAGCAAGGGGTTCTTCGGCTGAAGCCCCCTGCGCCAGAAAGCTCAGCAGCAGCTCGCGGCGGCTGAGCTTTCTGATGTGGCACGCGTGCGATCGAAAGGAATCGCACTGCCGCA
>VGPP01000087.1 GCA_016882585.1 Cyanobacteria bacterium M_surface_7_m2_037 | reverse complement strand
CGGCCAGGGTGGTGGCGATGGCGTTGGTGCCGGCGGCGAAGGCGTCGAACTCGAACACGCCCATGGGGCCGTTCCAGATCACGGTCTTGCAGTCGGCCAGGGCGTCCTGGAACACCTTCACGGAATCGGGGCCGATGTCGAGGCCCATCCAGCCGTCGGGGATCGCGTTCACATTGGCGATCTGGGTGTTGGCGTCAGGGGCGAAGTTGTCGGCGAGCACCACATCGGTGGGCAGCAGGAACTGAACGCCCTTGGCAGCAGCCTTGGCCTCGAGTTCCTTAGCCAGCTCCAGCTTGTCCTCTTCCACCAGGCTCTTGCCAACGGCCAGGCCGCGGGCTTTGTAGAAGGTGAAGACCATGCCGCCGCCCACGAGGATCTTGTCGCACTTGTCGAGCAGGGCCTCGAGCACGCCGATCTTGGAGCTCACCTTGGAGCCGCCCACGATCGCGGCAAGGGGACGCTTGGGCTCATCGATGGCGCCCTGCAGGTACTGCAGCTCCTTCTCCATCAGGTAACCGGCCACGCTGGGGCTCAGGTACTGGGTCACGCCCTCGGTGGAGGCGTGGGCGCGGTGGGCGGCGCCGAAGGCGTCGTTCACATACACATCAGCCAGGGCTGCCAGCTGCTTGGCGAAATCGCCTTCGTTCTTCTCTTCCTCAGCGAAGAAGCGCACGTTCTCCAGCAGCACCACATCGCCCTCGGCCATGGCGGCCACCTTGGCTTCGGCGTCGGGGCCGATGCAGCTGTCGGTCTTCACCACGCTCTTGCCCAGCAGTTCGCTCAGGCGGGCGGCCACGGGGGTGAGGCGCATGCCCTCATTCACCTGGCCCTTGGGACGGCCGAAGTGGGCCGAGAGGATCACCTTGGCGCCCTTGCCGGTGAGGTCGTTGATGGTGGGCAGGGCCGCGCGGATGCGGGTGTCATCGGTGATGGCGCCGGCATCGTTGAGGGGCACGTTGAAGTCGACCCGGACCAGCACGCGCTTGCCGTGCAGTTCATCAGCGGAGAGGCTGGCCAGGGAGCGCTTCGCCATGGGTGGGAGCTAAGGGGAAAGGTCGGGCGAATTTAGCGGGCCGGTCAAGGGGTCTCCATGCGCTTGAGGGCCAGAAGGGTGAGGTCATCGAACTGTTCAGCGGTTTGCATGTGGGCTTGCACGGCTTGCTCCAAACGATTCACCAGGCCCTGAGCGCTCCATTGGTTGGAGCTCTGCTCCGCCAGAATCGAGCGAATCCGTGCATGGCCGAACGCTTTCCCTTCGGGATCACGGGCATCCGGCAGGCCGTCGCTGAAGGCCAGCAGCAGGGCGCCATTACCAAAGGGGCAGCAATGGGCCTGGAAGTTGGCATCGGCAAAAATGCCGACGGCTGGACCGCTACCCAGGAGTTCCAGCTGTTCGTGGCCCTGCAACACCAGCGGGGCCTCATGGCCAGCCACCACGTAGTGCAGCTCCGCTGAGCCCGGGTCGTAAGCCCCCACAAAAACGGTGGCGAACATGCCGGTGCTGCCGTGTGTTTCCGTCATGTAGCGGTTCACCGTGCTGATGGCACGGCAGAGCGTGTCGCCCGGAACGCCGCCGCTGTGCTTCCACTCCTGGCTCAGGCTCAGCCGCAACAACGAGCGGAACACCGACATGTACAGCGCCGAAGGAACGCCCTTGTCGCACACATCCGCCACCACCACAAAGGTCAGATCGTCGATGGCTAAGGCGTCGTACCAGTCGGCGCCAATCAGGAACGCGGGATCAAACAGGGCAGCCAGTTCGATGCCCTGGTGGGCGGGTAAATCCTTGATCAGGAAGTCAGCCTGGATCCTGCGGGCTTCCTCGAGTTGGGTATCGGTGGCTGCGTGTTCCTTGGCATCCTCCAGATAGTCCTGGAGTTGCTCTGAAGCCTGATTCACGTAGTTGAAGAGGCGACCCACATCACTGTTGCTGCTGGGTAGTGGTTCGCCGAACTCGCCGCGACTGATGCGCGACAGGGCCGCCCCAGCTTGATCAATCGGCCTGGAGAGAGCGCTACAGATGCGGTAAACCGCCACGGAGCTCATCGCCAGGGCAACCAGATTGCCGGCCCACATCAGATTGAACAGATCGTTCACGGTGCTGTAAGCGGAATCGCTGTCGAGCACCATCAGCACACTGCGATCGGGGCGCGTGCGGTCGATTCCCACGAAGTAGTCGTGTCCCTTGATGTGGATTGTATTGAAGGCAGTGCGGGCTGTGCTGCTGCGGGCCAACTGGATCAGGGGGGCCCAAGCGCTGTTCTGATTGGCCTGGTGGTTGAGCAGCAGGGCTTCTTCAGCTTCATTGTTGTCGGTCTGCCCGAACACAATCGTGCTGCCTTGATTCAGCACCACCATCAGCGCGTAGCCATTGGTTTTGCCGGCATCAAGATCAAGCACGGGCAGGGCCTTGCTGCTATCGGAGGCCGCTCTGATCAGCATGTTGAGCCCGGTTTTTTCGCCGAGCAGATCCATCGCCAGGCAGCTGGTGATGGCACCGGCGACCCGCTTGCCGAGTGCGGTGCTGTAGATGGGCACGCTGCTGGCCACGCAGGGGTGCTTGGCATAAGGCGGAGCCAGTGGATTGCTGGAGCTAATGCCCTGCATCGCCTTGGCGGTGGTGCTGTTGCGATCCTCGAGCAATGCTTTGCCCTTGCCGTCTTCCAGCGGCTGCAGCAGTTCACCCACGGCGTTGTAAGTCGTGCCGTCTTGTTTGGTGATCGCGTAGCTGTTGTTGGGAAACTGCTTCACGATCTGGCTCAACGCTTGAGCGGCCGTCTCGGGCTCCCCGTCAGCAATGGCGGGGTACTCCGCCGCCATCGTCAAAATCCGTTCGTGCTCCCGATCCCACATGGTGAGCCAGGCACTGGCCTGCTCGGCATCCCAGATCAGTTGCTGCCGCAGCCGTTCGCGCACCACGCCGCGGGCGTTCTGCAGTGCGCTGAGGGAGGCCACCAGCATGATCGGCACCACCGAGAGCCATACCCCTAAAGCCAGCTTTTCCCGGAGGGGCCGCTCAGTCCACAGCCGCTTGGGCAGGGCCACCCATCGGATTTTCATCTTGCGGCAACACGCTGCAGGCTCATTACAGCCGTTTCGTTTGGAGCTGCCCATGGGTTTGTGGCCAGAGGCTGGCTAAACAGGGATTGCACCGGCCCACCGGCCATGTTCGAGATCGTTCTCTTCCCCATCGACCGCAGCCGTCAGGCCGCCGAAACGGCTGCCACCGCCTTGAAGCTCGCTCAGCAGCACGAGAGCCGGTTGGTGGTGCTCTCGGTGGTTGAGCCCGGCCAAGACGACCCTGCCGCCGTGGCCGACTTGCTGGAGCAGGCCCGTAGCCGCTTTCAGGAGCAGGGCGTGAGCTGCGAGGTGATTGAGCGCGAAGGCAAGCCGGCCTTTGTGATCTGCGATGTGGCCGATGAGATCAATGCTGATGTGATCGTGATGGGCACGCGAGGCCTCACGCTGGAGGCTGATGAAGCGCCCAGCACCGCCTCGCGCGTGATCCAGCTGGCGCCCTGCCCTGTGTTGGTGGTTCCGTGAGTGAGTTGCTGAGTTCCGCTGCACCGGCCATTCAGTGGTACCCGGGGCACATCGCCAAGGCGGAACGCTCACTCACCGACAACCTCGCCAAGGTGGATCTGGTGATTGAGGTGCGCGATGCGCGGATCCCCACCGCCACGGGCCACCCCCGCCTGCAGCGCTGGATCTCCGGCAAGCAGCACCTGCTGGTGCTCAATCGGCGCGACATGATCCCGAAAGCCGCCCAAGACGCCTGGGACGCCTGGTTCCGCAGCCAGGGGCAGACCCCCTGGTGGAGCGATGCCAAGGCCGGCACCGGCGTGAAGCAGCTGCAGCAGGCGGCGATCCGCGCTGGTGATGCCCTCAATGAACGCCGCCGCTCCCGTGGCATGCGGCCGCGCCCGGTGCGCGCTCTGATGCTGGGTTTCCCGAATGTGGGCAAATCGGCCCTGATCAACCGCCTGGTGCGGCAGAAGGTGGTGGACAGTGCCCGCCGAGCTGGCGTGACCCGCAGCCTGCGCTGGGTGCGCCTAGGGCAGGACCTCGACCTGCTGGATGCCCCCGGGGTGCTGCCCCCGCGGCTAGACGACCAACTGGCGGCACTGCGCCTGGCCCTCTGCGACGACATCGGTCAGGCGGCCTATGACGGCGAAGCGGTGGCGATGGCCTTCGTGCAGATGCTGGCTGCGCTGGAACGTGTGGCGGCCTCTGGAGTGAAGCCGGGTTTGCTGGAGAGCCGCTATGGCGTTCCGATTCAGGCCTTCGATCCGGGCTTGGCCCTGGATCGCGGACCAGCCGCGGATCTCTCCATCGCGACTGTTCAGGATTCTGTACAGACTGCGCAGAACTCCGGACAGTTGTCTGCGGGCGCGTCTTCGCTGGACGGTGTGCCAGCTGCGCCGCGCCCGGATGCCGATGGTTGGCTGCGGGCCGCGGCTGAGCGCCACACCAGCGGCGACACCGCCCGCATGGCGCAGCGGTTTCTCGATGATTTCCGCCGGGGCATGCTGGGCCCTCTGGCCCTGGAGCTGCCGTGAGCGGATTCGGTGAAGGCGAGGGCGAGCTCGTCACCCTCACCTACCCCAAGCCCCTGCCGATGCGGTTGGACCGCTGGCTGGTGGCCCAGCGGCCGGAGCAGAGCCGCGCCCGTATCCAGAAGTTCATCGATGCCGGCTATGTGCGGGTGAATGGTGTGACGGGCAGAGCCAAAACGCCTCTGCGCCAGAGCGACACGGTGGAGCTGTGGATGCCGCCGCCGGAGCCGCTGCCCTACCTGGTCCCCCAGGACATTCCCCTGGATGTGCTGTTTGAAGACGAGCACCTGATCGTGCTCAACAAGCCGGCTGGTCTCACCGTGCATCCGGCGCCCGGCAACAAGGACGGCACCCTGGTGAACGGTCTGTTGCACCACTGCCCTGATCTACCGGGCATCAGCGGCAAGCTGCGCCCCGGCATCGTGCACCGCCTCGACAAGGACACCACCGGTTGCATCGTTGTGGCCAAAAGCCAGGAGGCGCTGGTGAAGCTGCAGGTGCAGATCCAGAAGCGCATCGCCTCACGCGAATACCTGGCGGTGGTGCACGGCGTGCCCGCCGCCGAGCACGGCACGATCGTGGGCGCCATCGGCCGCCATCCCGCCGATCGCAAGAAATACGCCGTGGTGCATGACGACAGCGGCCGCCATGCCTGCACCCATTGGACCCTGCTGGAGCGCCTCGGCGACTACTCGCTGATGCGCTTCAAGCTCGACACCGGCCGCACCCATCAGATCCGGGTGCACTGCGCCCACATCGGCCATCCGATCGTGGGCGATCCGGTGTATTCCCGCTGCCGCAAGCTGCCGCTGGCCCTGCCCGGCCAGGCGTTGCATGCCTTTCAGCTGGGCCTGGATCACCCGATCAGCCGCGAGCGGATGCTGTTTGAGGCGCCCCTGCCTGAGGTGTTTGACAAGTTGCTCGCCGTCCTGCGGCGCCGCACGCAGACTGGGATCGCGTTTCCCCCTGAGGCCTTGTCCATGGCCGAACACAGCCTGCTGGCGTTCATCACGGCGGTTCGTCAGGACCCTGCTCTGCAGCAGCAGCTCTCCGCCACGGCCGCGGCCGATGCCGATGAGGTGGCGGCGATCGCCCGCCAGGCCGGTTTCGAGGTGCGCTCCTCCGATCTGGTGAGCTACCGCGATGGCGCCCTCGTGGATTACGAAGACGAGGACTACTTCATGAAGCCTCAGTGGTGGGAGCTGGCGGGCTGAGGTAGCCGCGGGCACGCCTCCACCAGGGTGCGGGTGATCGCAGCGCTGGGGTGCTCCAGCAGTGCATCGCCCGGGCCCTGCTCCACGATCCGGCCTCCATCCAGCACGATCACCCGCTGGCAGAAACCGCTGGCCACAGAGAGATCGTGGGTCACGAAGATCAGCCCCAGCCCCAGCCGCTGTTGCAGCTCGCTTAGCAGCTGCAGCACCTCGGCCTGGATCTCAGCATCGAGCATGCTCACGCTCTCGTCGCAGAGCAGCACCTGCGGTTCAAGCACCAGGGCGCGGGCGATGGCCACCCGCTGCTGCTGGCCGCCGGAGAGCTGGCGGGGCAGCCGGTTGGCGAAGGCTTCAGGCGGGTTGAGCCCTACCGCAGCTAGGAGTTCTCGGGCCCGCTCGCGGGCGGCAGCTGGTGTGGCGAGCCCATGGATCAGCAGCGGATCGGCGATGGCCTCGGCCACGCTCATCACCGGGTTAAGGCAAGCCAGCGGGTCTTGAAACACCATCTGGATGCGTCGCCTGGCCCGGCGCAAGGCCTCACCCCGCAGGCGGCGTAGATCCTGCCCCTGCAGCCGCACGTTGCCGCCCCGCACCGGCACCAGCCCCATCAGCGCCCGGCAAAGGGTGCTCTTGCCGCAGCCGGAGGCGCCCACCACTCCCACGGTTTCGCCCTGGCGCAGCTGCAGGCTCACCCCATCCACGGCGCGATACCAGCGCTTCTGCCAGGGCAGGCCCGGCAGGGGATGCCAGCAGCGCAGATCCTCCAGCTCCAGCATCAGCGGCGCTTCCGTTGGGCCCTTTGGGGTGCGGCTGCCTTCGCGGGCGCGGGCCGCGCCCACCAGGCGCTGAGCCAGGGGCGAGCTGGGGGCAGTGAGCAGCTGCTGGGCCGGGGCCTGCTCCACCAGCTGGCCCTGATCGAGCACGGCGATCTGATCGCACCAGCGCCCGGCCATGGCCAGATCGTGGCTGATCAGGAGCAGGGCGCTGCCCGATTCCGCGCAGAGCCGGCAAAGCTCCTCCATTACCTGGCCCGCCACGGCCACATCCAGGCTGGTGGTGGGTTCATCGGCGATCACCAGCGCTGGCTCCAGCGCCATCGCCAGGGCGATCGCCAGCCGCTGGCGCATGCCGCCGCTGAATTCGTGGGGGTAGCTGCCGT
>VGPP01000086.1 GCA_016882585.1 Cyanobacteria bacterium M_surface_7_m2_037 | reverse complement strand
AGGGCCGCCTGCAGCCTCTCCAGGCCGAGGTCAACACCCCGGCGACTGAACGGCGCGATCAGGTCGCTGAAGGGGTCTGGGCCTGGCACGCAATCAGGGCTCGTTCCAACCGCTTCACCGCTTCGCGGATGTGGCGCGGTTGGATGGTGAGGGGCGGCACGAAGCGCACCACGTTGGTGCCGGCGGGCACCAGCAGCAGGCCCTCGGCCATGGCTGCTTTCACCACATCAATGGCGGCGGGACCTTCGGGCCTGAGCACCAGCCCCTGCAGCAGTCCCCAGCCGCGGCAGCCTTCCGCCAGGCTCGGGTGACGCGCCACCAAGCCGGCGAGCTGCTCCTGCAGCAGTTGGCCCATCGCTTCGGCATGGGCGGGCAGATTGCGCCGCACCAGCTCTTCCGCCACGGTGAGGCCAGCTCGGCAGGCCATGGGGTTGCCGCCGAAGGTGCTGGCGTGCTCACCGGGCTTGAGGTGATCGGCAGAAGCCTTCACGCACAACGCGCCGATGGGGAAGCCGCCGCCCAGCCCTTTGGCGAGGGTGAAGGCATCGGGTTCCACGCCCAGCTTCTGGTAGCCCCAGAGGCGCCCGGTGCGGCCCACGCCCACCTGCACTTCATCGAAGATCAGCAGGATGTTGTGCTGATCGCAGAGCTCCCGCACCCGGCGGAAGAAGCTCTGGTTGCCGGGATTCACACCACCTTCCCCCTGGAGTGGCTCGAGCATCACGGCGGCCACGCGCGGACCATCCTTCTCGCACTCAGCCAACAGCGCCTCAAAGGCGGCCGTGTCGTTGTAGGGGAAGTAGCGGAAGCCCTGCACCATCGGCTCAAAGCCCTGGTGATATTTGGGCTGGCCGGTAGCCGTGACCGCCGCCAGGGTGCGGCCGTGGAAGCTGGCCTGGGCGGTGAGGATCAGCGGGCCACCGGCCTCATTGCCGATGCCGCGCACCTGGTGGCCGTGCTTGCGGGCCAGCTTGATCGCCCCTTCGTTGGCTTCGGCGCCGGAGTTGCAGAAAAACACCGCATCGGCGCAGCTGTTGGCCGTGATCCAGGCCGCCAGCTGTTCCTGCTCAGGAATCCGATACAGGTTCGACACGTGCTGCAGCTTGCGCAGCTGCCGGCCCAGCGCCCGGCGCATCACCGGGCTGCTGTGGCCGAGGGTGCACACGGCAATGCCGGCCACGCCATCGAGGTAGCGCTTGCCCTGGCTGTCCCACACCCAAACGCCCCGGCCGCGCACCAGTTCGAGGGGAAAACGCCCGTAGGTCTGCATCACCGCCGAGCTGACGGGGGTGATGCGAGGGGGCGGAGTCATAGGAGCGGTGGGACTTGAACCCACATGCCCGAAGGCGCTCGATTTTGAGTCGAGTCCGTCTACCAATTCCGGCACGCTCCCGCGTGGCTGACTTTAGGGGTCAGCCCTCAGCCCACGCGGCGGATCGAGGCGCCAACGCGGTTGAGCTTGCCTTCGAAATCGGCATAGCCGCGATCGAGGTATTCCAGGCCCTGCACGGTGGTGATGCCTTCGGCGGCCAGGCCCGCCAGCACCATGGCGGCGGAGGCCCGCAGGTCGCTGCCCTGCACCGGTGCACCGCTGAGGCGAGCGACCCCTTCGATGAAGGCGGTGCTGCCCTGCACGCGGATGGCGGCCCCCATGCGCTGCAGTTCGGCCACGTGCTGCAGCCGGTTTTCAAAGATGTTCTCCGTGATCACGCTCGTTCCCTGAGCCGTGGCCAGCAAGCTCATGAACGGCGCCTGCAGGTCGGTGGGGAAGCCGGGGAAGGGTTGGGTGCGCAGATCCACCGCCCGGATGTCCTCAGCACTGATGGTGACGAGGGTTCCGTCGATCTTGAGCTTGCAGCCGGCTTCCTCGAGCTTGGTGAGCACCGCACCGAGGTGATCGGTGATCACCGGACCCACGGTGAGCGTGGAGCGGGTGATGGCGGCGGCCAGCAGGAAGGTGCCGGCCTCGATCCGATCGGGGATCACGGCGTAGTCGGCGCCGTGCAGGCGCTCCACACCCACGATCGTGATGGTGGGTGTGCCGGCGCCACGCACCTTGGCGCCCATGGCCAGTAGCAGCCCGGCCAGATCCACCACCTCGGGCTCAAGGGCGGCGTTTTCGATCACCGTTTCACCCTCGGCGAGGGCGGCCGCCATCATCAGCGTTTCGGTGGCACCCACGCTGGGGCAATCCAGGTGGATGCGCCCGCCCTTGAGGCGATGGCCGCGGCCCGGCACCACCGCCGACACCACACCGTGCTCGATCGTGACCTGGGCTCCGAGCGCCTTCAGACCCTTCACGTGCTCCACCACAGGGCGGGTGCCGATCTGGCAGCCGCCGGGAAGGGGAACGCGGGCAATGCCCAGCCGTGCTAGCAGCGG
This sequence comes from Cyanobacteria bacterium M_surface_7_m2_037, assembly GCA_016882585.1. GTDB lineage: Bacteria > Cyanobacteriota > Cyanobacteriia > PCC-6307 > Cyanobiaceae > Vulcanococcus. The sequence continues at coordinate 4,590 of VGPP01000086.1, read as the reverse complement.
GCCGATGCAGAAGAAGCTGGCCCGCAGGCTGTTCACCAGCTCGTAGGGCGGCGCGGATTGGTTGAGGCCGGAGCCGTGCATCTCCAGGCTTTCGCCGTTGCGGCGCACCTTCACCCCGAGGGAGCTGAGGATCTCCCCCATGCCCTGGATATCGGTGAGGGGCGGCACGTTGCGCAGCCGCAACTGGTCTTCGGTGAGCAGGCTGGCGGCCATCAGCACCAGGGCTGAATTCTTGGCACCGCTCACCCGCAGTTCGCCCGAGAGGCGGCGATTGCCCGCGATCTCAAGCTGAGGATTGAGAATCTGTTGAGACGGGAGCGCGGTCACAGTCATGGCTACAGGCGTCCCGCCTCAGGGGCCTCATCCTGACAATCGGCTCTGAGACCGGCAAGACGTCCGGCGCCGGAACTGGCTTCGCTCCGGAGAGCAACCCCTGATGGGGTACATTTCCGGGGTCGCCGACGCGACACGCCAGCCCCTGCGGATGTGGCGGAATTGGTAGACGCGCTAGTTTCAGGTACTAGTGGCAGCAATGTCGTGGGAGTTCAAGTCTCCCCATCCGCACTGCAAAAGCCTCCCTCTTCGAGGGGGGCTTTTTTGTTGTCTTCTGCACCCGATCGGGGCTCGGGCGGGATGGACTGTTGCTGTTCTCGCTTTGGCTTGCCAGCGTTACAAGGCAGCACGGGCATCCCGGCTGCTTTCATCGTTTGTGCTGCACGGCTCGTCGATGCTCGTTCTCAAGATCACCAATGCCTCCGAAGTCGTGGCGGCCAAGATCGGACGCTTCTTGGGGGCGCTCACCCCTGATGCCCTCGATCAGAAAACCATTGAGGATGTGTTGATCAAGGAGTTGATCAAAAACCTCAGTGCCGAGGGGCTGAAAGGCGAAGTGGCGGCCGTGCGCGGCCTGGAGCTGCATGAGCATGGGCTTGATGTGGAGGAAGGTCTGCACGTCCGCCGGCGTGAAGCGTTCTGATGGAGCTGATCACCAGCCGGCGTAATCCGCTGGTGGGGCGCCTGCGGGCGTTGCATCAACCCAAGGGCCGGCGTGAGCAGGGCCTGCTGCTGTTGGAGGGCACCCATCAGTTGCAGGAGTTGCTGCGATTGGGGCTCCAGCCCGAGCAGGTGCTGGCGACCCCAGCCTGGATCGAACGCAACGGCCTGTTGCTGGCGGAAGCGTCCCTGCCGCTGCAGCCTGTTGGCGAGGAGGTGATGGCGGCGGTGGCCACCACCGATCACCCGGATGGTGTGGTGGCCACCTTGGCCCGAGAGGCGTTGCCCGTCGCTCGGGGCGAGGGCGCCTTCGTGCTGGTGCTCGATCAGCTCCAGGACCCCGGCAATCTCGGCACGCTGCTGCGCACGGCGCTGGCGGCCGGTGTGGATGAGGTGTGGCTGGGGGGCGGCGCTGATCCCCTCCAGCCCAAGGTGCTCAGGGCTTCTGCGGGTGCAGCTCTGGCGTTGCCGCTGTTGCGGCTGCTCCAAGGGGATGAGCTGCTTCCTCTGTTGCAGAGGGCCGTTGCGGCCGGCCGGCAGTTGGTGGCCACGGTGGTGCAGCCCGGCGCCCAGCCCTACTGGCAGCTCGACTGGACCCGCCCCACCGTGTTGATGATGGGCAATGAAGGGGCTGGCCTGGATCCGCAGTTGGCGGCACTGGCCACCCATCGCATCACCATCCCCCACAGCGCTGCGGTGGAGTCGCTGAACGTGGCCGTGGCCGCGGCGCCGCTGCTGCTGGAGCGCTGGCGGCAGGGCCAGACCACAGCTGCGGGGGCCTGACAGGAGAGAATGCCCGCCAACTGCGCAGGTAACCGGTGAGCGACGGCAGCTTCGATTTTGATGTGATCGTCATCGGTGCCGGATACGGCGGCTTCGATGCGGCGAAGCATGCTGCTGAGCACGGCCTGCGCACAGTGATCATCGAAAGCCGCGACATGGGCGGCACCTGCGTGAACCGCGGCTGCGTGCCCTCCAAGGCGCTTCTGGCCGCCAGCGGCCGGGTGCGCGAGCTGGCCGATGCCGAGCACCTGAAGGGTTTTGGCATCCACGCCGCCCCGGTGCGTTTCGAGCGCCAGAAGATCGCCGATCACGCCAATCAGCTGGTCGCCACGATCCGCGGCAACCTCACCAAAACGCTGGAGCGTGCCGGCGTCACGATCATCCGTGGCACGGGCCGCCTGGAGGGTCCCCAGAAGGTGGGCGTGCGCGAAATCAATGGTGTGGATCGCGTGCTCTCCGGCCGTGACGTGATCATCGCCACGGGCTCCGATCCCTTCGTGCCGCCCGGCATCGAAACCGATGGCCGCACCGTGTTCACCAGTGATGAGGCGGTAAGCCTCGAATGGCTGCCCCGTTGGCTGGCGATCATCGGCAGCGGCTACATCGGCCTGGAATTCGCCGACGTGTACACGGCGCTGGGCTGTGAGGTCACGATGATCGAGGCCCTGGATCGGGTGATGCCCACCTTTGATCCCGACATCGCCAAGATCGCTGCTCGCAATCTGATCGACGGCCGCGACATCGACGCCCGCTCTGGTGTGCTGGCCAAGTCGATCAAGCCCGGTGCCCCGGTGCAGATCGAGCTGGTGGACATGCAGACCCGCGAGCCGGTGGAAACGCTCGAGGTGGATGCAGTGCTGGTGGCCACCGGCCGCGTGCCCAGCAGCAAGGGCCTGAACCTCGAGGCCTGCGGGATTGAAACCAACCGCGGATTCATCCCGGTAGACGATCAGCTGCGGGTGCTGGTGAACGGTGCCCCCGTGCCCCACCTCTGGGCCGTGGGCGATGTGACCGGAAAGATGATGCTGGCCCACACCGCAGCGGCCCAGGGCACCGTGGCGGTGGACAACATCCTGGGCCACCCCCGCGCGATCGATTACCGCTCGATCCCTGCAGCCACCTTCACCCACCCCGAGATCAGCTCGGTGGGTCTCAGTGAAGCCGATGCCAAGGAGCTCGCCGCCAAGGATGGTTTTGAGCTGGGCAGCGTGCGCAGCTATTTCAAGGCCAACTCCAAGGCCCTAGCCGAGCTCGAAAGCGATGGACTGATGAAGCTGCTGTTCAACAAGAGCACCGGTGAGGTGCTCGGCGCTCATATCTATGGCTTGCATGCGGCCGATCTGATCCAGGAGATCGCCAACGCCGTGGCTCGCCGCCAGAGCGTGAAGCAGCTGGCCAATGAGGTGCACACCCACCCCACCTTGAGCGAAGTGGTGGAAGTGGCTTACAAGCAGGCCGCCATGGCCGTCGCCGCCTGATTCAACCCTCTCACCACTGCACGTGAACCGCATGGAGATCCGTCGCCGGCCGCCGAACCCCAAGGTGAAGGTGGCCCACCTGGAGTACGCCATCCCGCACGAGGAGAGCGAGCCTCGCAACATCCTCGAGAAGATCGTGTGGGAAAAGGATCGCGAGGTGGCCAGCGCCCGCGAGCGGGTGAGCCTGGAGCAGCTGAAGAAACAGGTGGCCGAACTCCCCGTCACCCGCGATTTCCTCGCGGCATTGAAGGCGGCCTGCCGTAAGCCGGCGGTGATCGCGGAGGTGAAGAAAGCCAGCCCCAGCAAAGGCGTGATCCGCGAGGATTTCGATCCCGTGGCGATCGCCCAGGGCTATGCCGCTGGTGGTGCCAGCTGCCTGTCGGTGCTCACCGATAAGCAGTTTTTCCAGGGCGGTTTTGAGGTGCTGGTGCAGGTGCGCCAGGTGGTGGATCTGCCGCTGCTCTGCAAAGATTTCATCCTCAGCCCCTATCAGCTGTATCAAGCGCGCGCCGCCGGCGCCGACGCAGCCCTGCTGATTGCCGCGATCCTCACCGACGCGGATATGGCTTATCTCCTGAAGGTGGCGCGGGCCCTGGGGCTCACCGTGCTGGTGGAGGTTCACGATGCCACTGAACTGGAGCGGGTTCTGGCTCTCGAAGGTGTGCAGCTGATCGGCATCAACAACCGCAACCTGGCCAGCTTCGACACCGATCTGGCCACGACGGAACAGCTCACCGAGCGCTACGGCGAGCAGATTCGCGGGAAGGGCTGCCTGCTGGTGAGCGAATCGGGTTTGTTCAGCCGCGATGATCTTGATCGCGTACAAAGCGCCGGCGCCGATGCGGTGCTGGTGGGTGAATCGCTGATGCGGCAGAGCGATGTGACCGCTGCCTTGGAGACGCTGATCGGGGGGTGACGGCTCAGCGCCGTTGTGCGCGGCGCAGCCCATAAAAAAGCCCGGCTTCGAGAGCCGGGCTTGTCCTGTTGATGGGGTTGATCGGGGCTGCCATCGGCAGCCGATCGATCACACCTTGCGGGAGTAGTACTCCACCACCAGCAGTTCGTTGATTTCGAGGGCGACCCACTCGCGCTCGCACTTGCTGATCACCTTGGCGGTGAGCTTGTTCTTGTCGAGCTCGAGGTGGGGCGGGATGTTGGCCAGACCCGGGAATTCCAGGTTGCCTTCAGCCAGCTTCTTGCTCTGCTTGCGCTCGCGGATGGCGACCACATCACCGGCTTTGCACTGGTAGCTGGGGATGTCCACGACGCGGCCGTTCACGGTCACGTGGCCATGGTTCACCAGCTGACGGGCACCGGGAACGGTGGGGCCGAAGCC
>VGPP01000085.1 GCA_016882585.1 Cyanobacteria bacterium M_surface_7_m2_037 | reverse complement strand
GCCACCGGCGTGAAGCTGATCGCATTGAACGTGGACACCACAATCGTGGCGCCGATGGTGATGGCAATCGGGGCGTAGAGCCGGCCCACGCTGCCCTGCATGCCGAGCACTGGGATGAACACCACCAGCAGCACCAGGGAGGTGGCCACCACGGCCCCACCCAGCTCGGCCATCGCCTCGCGGGCTGCCTTCAGCGGTGAGGCCCCCTGCTCGAGCCGGCGGCCGATGTCTTCACTCACCACGATGGCGTCGTCCACCACGAGGCCCGAGGCCAGCACCATGCCGAACAGGCTGAGGGTGTTGATCGAGGTGCCGCTCAGGTTGATCAGCGTGATCGACCCCAGCAGCGACACCGGCACCGCCAGGGCGCTGATCAGGGCCAGGCGGCTGTTGCCCAGCCCCAGCAGCAGGGCCAGGAACACCAGCAGCACGGCATCCCGCAGGCTGCCCGCCGCTTCGCCGATGCTCTGGCGCACCGTGTCGGCCTCATTCACGATCAGCTGCAGATCCACCCCGGGCGGGAAGCGGGGTTCCAGCTCCGCCAGGGCGCGCTCCACGGCTTCACTCACCTTCAGAGCGTTGCTGCCATCGCGCTGAAACACCCCCAAGGCCACGGTGGGATCGCCCTTGAGGTTGGTGGCCACGTTGCCGTAGCTCTCGCTGCCCAGGCTCACGCGGCCGATATCACTCAGCAGCACCACACCGCCCTCGGGGCCGCGTCCCACCACCAGTTGCTCGAGTTCTTCAGGGCTGCGCAGCCGGCCTTCCATCTGCAGCGGCAGCGAGGTGGCTTGCCCCGGCGGAACCGGTTCTTCACCCACCTGGCCCAGGGCCGCCAGCACGTTCTGCGCCTCCAGGGCCTGGCGCACATCGTTGATGGTGAGCTGCCGCTCCAGCAGCGCCGCCGGGTTGAGCCAGAGCCGGAAGGCCAGGGGGCTGCCGCCGAAGAGCGTCACGTTGCCCACGCCATCCACGCGCTGCAGGCGCTCCTTCACCACCTGGTTCACCCAGCCGCTGAGGAACAGATCGCTGTAGCGGCCGTTTTCGGCGCTGAAGCTGAGCACCATCAGCAGATCGTCGGAGCTGCGGCGCACCTGCACCCCCAGCCGCGCCACCTGGGCCGGCAGCTGGCGCAGCACCTGGCTCACCTCGTTCTGGGCGTTCACCTGATTGAGCTCAGGCGCGCCGCCGCGGAAGCTGAGGTTGATGCTGCTGCTGCCTGCGGTGCTGGTGGAGCGGATGGTGTCGAGCCGCTCCAGGCCATTGAGCTGCCGCTCCAGCAGTGCTGTGACGCCCTGCTCCACCACCTCTGGGCTGCCGCCGGGATAGGTGCTGCTCACGCTCACGCGCCCTGGCGCGATCGGCGGCAGGTTCTCCACCTGCAGTTGCACCAGGCTTAGGGCCCCCATCAGCAGCAGCAGGGCGGTGAGCACCAGGCTCAGCACCGGCCGCCGCAGGAACAGATCCGAGATCGTGCGCTTGGGAGGGCTCATGGCGTGGGAGAGGGGCTCAGCCCGGGCTGCTGCTGCAGCCAGCGCAGGGTGCGCAGGTCGCGCTCACTCAGCTCGAGAATCGGCGTGGGGCCTGGTTTGGCGGCCATCGCGTCGCCGGCTTGATCACTGTGGCCCCAGAGCCCAAAGGCATGGCCCAGTTCATGCAACGCCGTGGCCTGGATCGCTGGCTGAGCCTGCCCCGGGCTGATCAGCACCGTGACCCGGGGCTCGAGCTGCCAGGTTTGCTGGCGCTGCACCTCCAGCAGCTCCAGCACGGCACGGCCGTGGCTGGCGCGGTTGTTCAGGAGCGGTGGCCGGCGGCGTTCCACCCGCACCTGAGCGCGCTTAGGCTCCTGCACCAGCGTGATCGGCAGATGCCGCTGCCAGGTGGCCAGTGCGGCCATCACAGCCTGGTGCCAGCGCTGCTCCCAGATCCCCGTTGCACCGCTGTCGCGCACCGGCTCCACCCACACGCACCAGTGGGAGCGGATCGGCCAGCCGGCTGGGGTGGGTTTGAGCCGCTCGCGGTAATCACCAGCAGGGGTGGCTGTTGGCGGATCTGGGTTGCCGGGTGGAGCTGTCCAAGGGCGGATCTCCGTGGCGATCCCGCAGGAGAGCGAAGCCGGAGGCGGGAACTCCACAGCCCAAACGCCGATCAGGCGCCCAGCGTGCCGGGGAGGCCCACACCGCGGGCCATCAAGGTGGCCAGCAGGGGAATCAGGGCAAAACCCACAAGCTCGATATTGAGAATCCAGGCCAGCCGCTTGGCCAGGGCTTCACTCACCTGGGGCAGTTCACCTTTGCGCAGGGGAATCGCCCAGAGGATGTAGGTGATGGTGGGATACAGCGACAGGCCCCCAACACTCAGATAGAGGCCAACCTTCCACCAGAACAGCGGATTTTCGGTGTAGAAGCTGCCGCCCTGGCCGAAGTACATCACCCGCAGGATGCCGCTCACCAGCAGGGCGAGGGCCGCCATGCCGTACACCACGTCGGTGATCACCATCAAGGTGGCGTCCTGCTTGCTGGGGTTGGGGCGAATCAGCCGCCGCTCCAGCACCAGGGCCCCGAAGCAGAGCATGAAGCTCAAGTAGTGGACATAGGCCACCCCAGCCCTGGGCAGCACATCGCTGGGGAGGTCGGCGAGCAGGGCCGCGAAAGCGGGCATGGCGCAGGGCAGGCACGAAGGCACGACCGTAGCGGGCTCATCCGCTGGCAGGGGGTGTCCTTCGTGACGCCCATGATCAGCGCCGCAGTGGAGTCGTGCAGTGTTTGCACCGGAAAGCTTCCACTTCTGATGTGGATCTGTGTCGAGAGGGGCGAAAGAATTGGGAAGCAAAGTTGAAACCTGGAAGCCTTTTGGTTGCTTTCCTCGTTGAGCGAAAAAGCTTCTAGGTTCAATTCAGTGGATTGACTCCTGCATGGCCAGCTCTCTGAGTGCCTTTCTGGGCGAAATCGGCCGCCATCAATTACTCACTCCTGAGCAGGAGTTGATGCTGGGCCGCAAGGTGCAGGCCATGGTGGCGCTGCATGAGCGCTGCACGAGCGCTGGTGGTGTGGGAGAAGCCTGCTCCTACAACGACATCGAGAAACGCACCCTGCGCGTGGGTGAGCGAGCCAAGGATCAGATGATCACCGCCAACTTGCGCCTAGTGGTGAACCTCGCCAAGCGCTATCAGGGCAAGGGGCTGGATCTGCTTGATCTGATCCAGGAGGGCACCCTCGGGTTGACCCGGGCGGTGGAGAAATACGACCCCACCCGCGGCCACCGCTTCAGCACCTATGCCTACTGGTGGATTCGCCAGGGGCTGAATCGGGCGCTCTCCACCCAGAGCCGCACCATTCGCATCCCTGTGAATGTGAATGAGAAGCTCACGCGTCTGCGGGCGGCCAAGGCGCGCTTGCTGCAGCGCCATGGCATGCAACCGTCGGCCCAGCAGCTGTCTGCCGCGATGGATCTGCCGCTCACCGAGGTGGAAGATCTGCTGGGCTGTGAGTTGCGCAGCGTCACGGTGAGCCTGCAGGGGGTGGTGAAGTCGAAATCCGATCCCACCGAACTGGTGGATGTGCTGCCCAGTGAGGATCTGCCGCCGATGGAGCGTTGCGAGTTGGCGGAGCGCAACGCAGCGGTGTGGAAGTTGTTGGATCAATCCAATCTCACGCCCAAGGAACGCACCGTGGTGATGCTGCGCTTCGGGCTGGATGGCAGCCATGAGTGGCGCACCCTGGCGGAAGTAGCACGGCTGCTCGGTTGCAGCCGCGAATACTGCCGCCAGGTGGTGCAACGTGCCTTGCGCAAATTGCGTAAAGCCGGAATCCAGGCCGGCCTGGTGGAGGTTGGCAGCTGAGAGAAGGTGCGGCTAACCGGTGCGGCTAACCGGTGCCTGGTTGGCCGGGCGGCTCCATTCCAGCCCGGCCATGATGGATGAATTGGTTGAGTGAGGTTGTGCCTGTGGCTGCCGATTCCTCCGCTCGGATGCATGCCGATGGTGCCTCCAACGGCTATGGCCAAACTGTGGATGCAGATGTGCTGGGCAGCACGGAAGTGGATGAGGGAGCGCTGCGGCGTTTGCTCCGGCGCGCGGGCCGAACCCTGGCTCGCCCAGCCCTCGAGTGCCTCGAGCTGTTGCTCGATGCCAACACCCCTCCGCAAGTGAGGCTCACGATGCTGGCGGCACTCACTTACTTGCTGGTGCCCCTGGATCTCATCCCTGATTTCATTCCGGCGGCCGGCTTCAGCGACGACCTCGTGGCCCTCACCGCACTCCTGGGCCTCTGCACCACTCACCTGAACGACGAGATCCGCTTGCGCGCGCAGCGCAAACTGGATCGCTGGTTTCCCCTGGGTCGCTGATGGCCACGCTCACCGCCGAGCAGCTGGATGATCTGCAGGCGTTCTTGAAGGATTGGTTGCGCCACACCGGCCGCACCCAGGCTGATCTGCGCCGGGCGCTGCGGGCCAGCTCGATTCGCATGCCGGTGCTGCTTGAGGAGCTGGCGCGGCTGCACAGCCGTGATGGGCTCACCGGGCTGGCCCAGCGCCTTTGTGAGATCGAATCGCTCTGGCAAGGAGAGGATCAGGGCATCGATGGCGACGATCAGGCGCCGATCTCCCTCGATGATTCACTCGGTCAGCTCGATCTGCTGCTGCAGGAAATCCGGCTCGATGCCGGCGAGGCCTGACGGGGCAACGCGGACACGTCAAAGTGGTGGCACGCTCCGCCGCCGCCATGACGTTGCATCGCCTGTTCGTTTCCCCTGCCGTGTTGGGTCTCAAGCTGTGCGCCGGCATGGTGATGGCCTCTCTGGAACTGCCGGCCCTGGCTCAGGTGGAGAGTTTTCTCTGGGGGCCGGGTAGCAACGTGGGCCCCGAAACCAAAATTGAGCCCCAGAACTGTGTGACCGCCGCCGACGGCAGCATCACCTGCGACACCAAGGTGGTGAATCCCCCTGGCGATACTCCCGCCAAGCCCCAATACAGGCCCTTCAGCTACTGAGGCCCGCTCTGATGCGTTTGTTTGACGACCGGTCGTTTCTGCGGGCGATCACCGCGTTCGAGCGGGCGCTGGCCAAGGTGCTGTCGGTGGTGCTCACCGCGGTGTTGGTGGTGGCCAGCCTGCAGCTTCTGCTCTTTCTGGGGAGCGATCTGCTGGATCTGAATGTCAGCTGGACAGGCGAGGGCTTGATTCGGCTGCTGGATGAGGTGCTCGTGATCCTGATCGCCCTGGAGGTGCTGCAGAACCTCACGGCTTACATGCGGGAGCATGTGGTGCAGATCGAGTTGGTGCTGGTCACAGCGCTCACGGCCGTGGCCCGGAAGGTGATCGTGATGCCGCCTGGGGTGCAGAAGAACCCCGCCGATCTGATTGGTCTCGGTTTTGCGGTGCTGTCGCTGGCCGGCGCCTATTGGCTGGTGCGCCAGTCGCACGTCAGGCGTCTGCCGACCAGAAGAGAGCAAGCCACAGGGTTCCAGGATCGGGATCTGTCGTCACAACTCGATGGCGGCGATGCGGGCTGATCAGCAGGCTGTCGCCCACGCACAGATCGCGCGGTTGTTGTTCATCCGCAAACTGCAGTTGGGCGCTGCCCCGCAGCACCATCACCCATTCCGTTTCAGCCTGGTCGTACCAGAAACCCTCAGGGCTGCTCGCTAGGCAGGAGTGGATCCGCTCCAGGCGCCAGCCGGAGCCCTCGATTAAGCGATCCACCCGCTCTTCACCGGCCGCCGGGCAGGCACTGGAGAAGAGATTGCTCTGATTGCTTGGGCTTTCGAGGCTTGGCCTTGAAGCGGCTGAGCTGTCGCCCCAGCGCCGTCCGATCTCGAATCCGTGCTGAGCCGCCAGGGCCACCACTTCATGGTGTTGATCGCAGGCCCGCAGGGCCTCCCGTAAAGCGGGCTGCGCTTCGCTCAAGGCCACAAAGGCATTGAGCTGGCGCACCTTCTCGAGAAATTGCTGCAGCTGGGCTTCGGCCATGGCTTCAGTATCGCTTCAGTGGCTCTCCAGCTCGATCTGCATGCGATAGCGCCGAAACAGCACCCCACCGAGGCGCAAGTGTTCCTGCCAGCTCACGCGCCAACCCATCCGCTCAAACAATCGGCGCGAGATCAGGCTGGCTTCCGTGCGAAGCGTGGCGTGCCCTTCGGCGGCGGCCTCCTGGGTTGCAGCGGCCAGCACGCTCCGGGCCAGCCCCATCCGTTGCCGCTGAGGGTGGCAATACAGCAAGGAAATGCGATCAGCTGGGTCGCGCACGCAGAAGGCTTCCGGTTGATCACGCTCGTTGCACATCACCCAGCCCCGGCCTCTGATCAGTAGGGGATGGAGGGTCTGGCTTTGCTCAGCCCAGGCCCATTGCTGCTGGAGGCTGTAGCGCTCAGCGGTGGAATCAACAACCGCCTGGCGATAGATCTCCGCTACTGCATCGTGATCTCTGGCCTCCAGGCGCCGAAGCCGATGGCTCATCCCTCTCAGAGCGTGTGTGGGTTGATTCTCCTCGGTGCTGGTGTGATGTTCGCTTGTTCCAAGATGCCAACCTTGCTAGTCATGTTGTAGCTTGAGGTTGTCTTGTTCATCAGTTGTCCCCAACAATGCTCACTGGAACGGAACTGCTCGCCAAGGTCAAGGAGCTCGGCGATGTGGGTAAGTCTGAGATCGTCCGCTCCTGTGGTTATGTGTCCACCAAAAAGGATGGTGGTGAGCGCCTGAACTTCACCGCCTTCTACGAGGCGCTGCTGGAGGCGAAGGGTGTTGAGCTCGGCGGCGCCAGCAAGGTTGGCAAGGGTGGTCGCAAGCTCAGCTACGTGGCCACCGTTCAGGGCAACGGCAACCTGCTGATCGGCAAGGCTTACACGGCCATGCTGGATCTTCAGCCTGGCGATGAGTTTGAAATCAAGCTCGGCCGCAAGCAGATCCGCCTGATCCCTGTTGGCGGCACCGACGAAGACGAGGAGTGATCAGCTCAGCGCCACGAGCACACGCTCTGGTGCTGCCATCAAACCCTTCTCCATCCCTCCGAGTGTCTCGGGGGGATTTTTTGTGCCCTGGGTT
>VGPP01000084.1 GCA_016882585.1 Cyanobacteria bacterium M_surface_7_m2_037 | reverse complement strand
GCCTGGGCTGAGGTGGTGTCGCCGTAGCGGCGCAGGGTGTGCAGGTAGGTGTCGTCGGCGTTGGAGCCCTTGAGGGCATCCGGCCGCAGATACTTCACCGCCATCGCGCAGGTGCTGGAAAAACACATGCGGTAGGCCTGGCCGGGGATGCGGCTGTCGGTCTGCACGTAGTACTGGCGCACGGGCAGCAAGAGGCGCTGCCCGGTGGAGAGAGTCATGGCCTTCAGGCCGCTTCTTTCCTGGTAGCACGCTCCATGCGATTGAGGTGCGCCATGCCCACATGCAGGCTGTCGCAATAGAGGCAGGTGCCTTCGAAGCACACCTGAAACAGCTCACCGCCACTGGCTTTGAGCTGATGAATCGTTCCACCGCGGGAGCCGATCAACACCGGTTGAGAGGCCATGCTGCACGCCGAGCAACCAACGGCCAGAGCGTCGCGTGGTGATCAGGCCGGCACCATCGGTAGAAATACCGGCACTGGCCCTTCAGCCGTCCAGCCCCACCTGGCGCTCCCAATCGGTGAGCTGCGCTCGAAACCGGCCCCACTGGCGCCGGCGCAGCTGTTCATACGCCCTGCAGAAGCCTTCCCCGAGGCCGCTGCGCAAGGGCTGATCAGCGGCGAAGGCCTCAAGCGCTTCGCCCAGATCACGCGGCAAGCGGCCGTAGGGGCCATCCGGCAGCGGTTCGGCGTAGTTGTCGTTGTCGTGGCGGGGGCCGGGATCAAGCTGGCGCTCAATCCCATCCAGCCCCGCCGCCAGCACGGCCGCCTGCAGCAGATAGGGGTGGGCTGCGCCATCCGGCAGCCGCAGTTCCAACCGCTGATCATCCGGGATCCGCACCATGTGGGTGCGGTTGTTGCCGCAGTAGCTGATGCCGCCAGGGCTCCAGGTGGAACCGGAGGCGGTGGGAGGCGCCGCCAGCCGCCGGTAGCTGTTCACCGTGGGGTTGGTGAGGCAGGCCAGCGCCGGGGCATGGTGCAGCAGTCCAGCCAGGAAGTGATAGGCGAGAGCGGAGAGCCCCAGGTCTCCTGCGGGATCGTGAAAGGCGTTGCGGCCGGCTTGGTCCCAGAGCGAGAGGTGCGTATGGCAGCCATTACCGGTGAGCTGCTGAAACGGTTTGGGCATGAACGAAGCCCGCAACCCCTCCCGCTCCGCCAGCGACTTCACCATCACCTTGAAAAAGGCATGGCGATCGGCCGTGGTGAGCGCATCGGCATAGGTCCAGTTGAGTTCGAACTGGCCGTTGGCGTCTTCGTGATCCGCCTGATAGGGCCCCCATCCCAACTGCTCCATGCCATCCATCAGGGCTGACACCAGCGGATAGCGGCGCATCAGGGCCAGCTGGTCGTAACAGGGCTTCTCCTGGGTATCGGCGCGATCAGCCACCGCATCGCCGCTGGGATCCAACAGGAAGAATTCAGCCTCCACGCCGCTGCGCAGCTCGTAGCCGAGCGCTGCAGCCCGCTGGATCTGCCGCTGCAGCACCCGCCGCGGGCACTGCTCCATCGGCGCGCCATTGAGCGTGAGCTCAGTAGCCACCCAAGCCACATCGCGCTGCCAGGGCAAGGGCGTGAAACTGCGGGGATCGGGAATCGCCATCACATCGCCATCGGCGGGGCTGAGCTCAAGCCAGGCGGCAAAGCCGGCAAAACCCGCCCCGTCGCGGCTCATCCCGGCCACCGCGGCCAGAGGAACCAACTTGGCCCGCTGGATCCCGAACAGATCGGTGAAGGAGAACAGCAGAAAGCGAACGCCACTCTCGCGGGCAAGGCTGAGCAGATCGGTCATGGAGGTGTCGCGGTCAGCTGTCGAGCAGCTGATCCACGATTCGGCGCAGGTGCTGCTGCTCAGCAGGGCTGCTGTGGGGATTCCCGGCGCGATGGCCGAGCAACGAATCGATCACATGAAACTGCGCGCCGGGGATCGCAGCGGCGTCGGCGGCCATGTCGTCCACCGTGAAATAGAGGTCGCGGTTGCAGGCCACCACTGCTGTGCGCGCCTGAATCGAGGCGAGCGTTGCCGCAAGATCACCACCGGCCGCCACATCGTGAGCGAGCCAGGTGTCGAGCATGGCGATCAGATCGCGGGGATCGTGGCGGCGGTAGTTGGGCAGCCACTGCTGCTCCACGTGCTCCTCCACCGGTTGATCGAGCGTTTTGAAAAACGGTTGCGAGGCAGCCCAACTGGCATAGATCAGCGCATAGGTGAGCAGCCCCTGCTCCGGCACCCCATCGAAACCGGAGCCAGTCCAGCTGGCATCGGCTGTGAGGGCCTGGCGCAGGCTCAGGCAGAACACGCGGTTATGGGGTGAAGTACGGCTGGTGCCACACACGCAGCACAGCCGTTGCACCTGATCGGGATAGTCGATGGCCCACTGGTAGGCCTGCTGCGCGCCCATCGACCAGCCAAAGATCAGCGGCAGGGTCTCCACGCCGAAGCATTCGGCCAGAAACCGGCGCTGGGCGAAGGCGTTGTCGCGGTGGTGCACGATCCAGCCCTGCTCCGCCAGACCCATGCCGCCATGGCTGGGACTGGTGGAATCACCATTGCCGAACATGCCGGCAATCACGATGCACCAGCGCGATGGGTCGAGCACTGGGCCCGCCAGCCAGGCCAGATCCACAGGCCTGGCGCCATAGGAGGTGGGGATCAGCACCAGATTGGAGCGATCAGGGTTCAGCTCGCCGATCTGCACGTAGCCAATGCGGGCATGCTCGATGGTGCGGCCGCAGTGCAACGGCACAGAGCCGAGGGAAAAGTGTTGAGCTGGAACTGCGCTCATGCCGTAGGCGCAAGGCTGGGCAACCGCTGCAGCAGCTGCCGGTGCACAGCGAGATAGCCGTGGTCGAGATGGTGGAGCTGAGGCGCCAGGTCGCGATGCGCCTGCGCCAAAGCATGGAACGGCAACGAGGGGTAGAGGTGATGCTCGGCGTGGAACGGCATGTTCCACATCAGCCAGCGCACCGGCGCAAGCGTGAGGGTGGTGCGGGTGTTGGCGAGGCCATCAGCGCTGAAGCTGCAGCCGCTGTGCTCGGCCAACAGAACCACCCGCAGAAATGGTTGCCCCACCGCCAATGGCAGCAACCAAGACCACCACAGAAAGCCATTGGCCTGCCAGAACGAGACCACCAATGCCACTGCGTACAGCGCGAATTGAAACCGCACCGAACGGCGCACCTGTGGAATCAGTTCAGGGCTGAGATAGGGCAGTTGGAACAGATCACCGAACAGCAGCCGTTGATAGCCGCGCAGTTTGCCGATCCACCAGGTGATGCCGCTGATTTCCAGGGCATAGCCGATCAGCGTGGTGGGAACGGGATCATCGAGCTCGGGATCCAGGCCGGGCTGATGGGTATAGCGGTGATGCCACTGGTGATAACGGCGATAAAACGTGGCGTTGTAGAAGCTCAACAGCCCCATCACCCAAGCCACGCGGTCGTTGGTGCTTTTGGAGCGAAAGGCCGTGCGATGGCAGCACTCATGCAGGCCCGCGAAGCAGGTGGCCAGAGCCACACCACTCAGCAGCAAGCAGGGCAACCGCAACAGCCAAGGCAACGCGTCCTGCCGCCACAACACCCCAGCCACCACGATCACCAGCAGATGGCCACTGAGCTGGAACCAGGCCGGCTGATCGCGCAGCTGATTCAGCTGGGCCAGGCGGTGGCGCGGGATCAGATGGGAACTGCTCATGGGGCCAGTTCACCAGTTGCAGCAGCCTTGCTTCGGTAGGCAATGCAACGGTTTGGCCGCTGCGCGGGGATGCCGTTTTGGGTGATGCCGCTAAGCCCAGCCGCTGAGCACCAGCTTCCCGACCGTGGTGCCGCTTTCCAGCTGACGATGGGCCGCCTGCAGATGGGCGGCGTTGATCGGCCCCAGCGAAGCGCGCGCGGTGCTGCGAACCCGGCCGGCCTCCACCAGTGCAGCCAGCTCGGCCAACAGCTCGCCCTGGCGAGAAAGATCAGGCGTGTTGAACAGCGAACGGGTGAACATCAACTCCCAATGCAACGACAAGCTTTTGCGCTTCAGGGCCAACACATCAATCGAGTGGGGCGGCGGATCATCAATCAGGGCCAAGGCGCCCTGCGGCTCCAGCAGATCCACCAGCTGCGGGAAGTGATCGCCGGTGTGGGTGAGGCTGATCACTGAACGCAAGGGCGGCAGCGCAAGCCTCGCCAGTTGATCCGCCAGCGGAGCGTGGTGATCCACCACGTGCTGCACCCCCAGCTCCCGCAGCCACGCCTGGCTCTCAGGCCTGGAGGCCGTGGCCACCAGCTCCAGATCGGTGAGTTGACGCACCAGCTGCACCAGGATGGAGCCAACGCCACCTGCAGCGCCCACCACCAGCAGGCTCTGGCGCTCGTCGCTCTGCCCACGGCGCGGCAGCTTCAGCCGATCAAACAGCAGCTCCCAGGCGGTGATGGCCGTAAGCGGCAAGGCCGCGGCTTCCGCGGCGCTGAGGCTCTGGGGAGCGCGGGCCGCCAGACGGTGATCCACGCCGTGCAGGCTGCTGTTGCAACCAGGACGCTGCAGCGCACCCGAATACCAAACCCGATCCCCAACCGCAAACCCCTGAACCGCCGCACCGCAGGCCACCACGGTGCCCACGGCATCCCAACCCAACACCCGCCAGTCCCCCGCGGCGGGCTGCTCGCGGCAACGCACCTTGGTATCCACCGGATTCACGCTCACGGCCTCCACGGCCACCAGCAGGTCGTGCTCCAGCGGGGAGGGATCGGGCAGGGTGATGTCGAGCAGGCAGTCGACATCCGTGCTGATCCGCTCGCTGCTATAGCCGATCGCCTTCATCCTTCAGACCTCAAGGGTGGTGAGCAAGGCGCGATGCAGAGCCGTGGCCTGAGCCATCGCCTCCAGGCAGGCCAGAGCGGGGGGATGTTCAAACGCCTCAAGCCAGCTGCTCAGCAGAGCTCCGGCCTCAGCGGAAGCATCCGCCAGATCGATACAGCTGCAGCCAAGCTCTGTGGCGCAGGCCTGCACCTTAGGGTCGTAGCTGAGCGCGCTCACCGGACTGCCGGCCAAGGCGGCCAGGATCAGAGCGTGGAGCCGCATCGCCAGCACCAGCGAGGCACTACGGAAGAGAGCCATGGCCTCGCTGGGAGTGACTGCCTCCACCACACGGCTGCGGCGCACCAGGGCATCGCCAACCAACCCCTGCTGCTGCAACTGATCGAAGAGGCGTTGATCCTGATCGCGGTGAAAGGGCAGCCAGATCACCTCGCGCTCGGTTTGCTCAGCGAGATCCTCCAGCGCTTGGAGGTAGGGCTTCCAGGCCTCGCCCTGCAGATGCGGTGTGGGGCGCCAACACACCACGATCGGTCCGCCCAGCCCCAACCAGTGCTGCCGCGGCAAGCTCCACACCGCATCGGTGCCATGAGGTGCGGCCACACCCAGCTGGCGTGCCAACTGGGCCGAGCTGGAATCACGCCAGGTGATCCCTGAAGCCAGCGGCAACAGCACACGCACCAGGGCACGACTGCGCCGGCGCCGCAGGGGACCCAGCCCCTGGGCCCAGAGCAGCACCGGCTTGCCCTGCAGGCGTGCGGCGGTGATCAAGGCGGCGTAGTAGAGGAGGCTGCGAAAACTGGTGGAGTCTTGAAGCAGGCTGCCGCCACCCAGCACCAGGGCACGGCATTGGCGCAAAGCCTTGAGCACGGCCCGGAGGCTGCGGCGGTTCACGCTGGCGACGCCGTGCTGCCGGCTGATCTGCGCCTGATCAAAGGCGGTCACCAGTGGTGTGACTGACGGCGGAAGCTGAGCCAGCAAGGCATCCAGCAACGCATCATCTCCGAGGTTGTGCTCGCCGTAGTAACCGCACAGGAGCACGGATGTCGTCACACGGGTGGGCGCGGATCCGAACCAGCTTGACACCACCCTTCAGGCTCAGGCGGCAGCGGCCAGCCGTTGCCGCAACAGGGGGATCTGTTCATCGATCAGCAGGCGGGCGGCCGTGAGGCTGGCCGTTCGCCCGAGCACGGCGCCGCTGCAGTGCTGGATCAGGTAGGCACCCTCGCAGCGGGGATAGCCGATCAACTGGATGCGGCAACCGCGGTGGAGCCAACAAGGCGTCGGAGCTGGAGCAGGCATGGATCAATGCAGCTGCTTTCGCACTGCAACGCAGCCCAACCAGAACACAATCACCACTGTGCCCGTTGGGCAGCTGGCATCAGCGCTGTCCCAGCAGCTCAAGCCAGGTGAGGGGATTGTCAGACATTTGGCTTGGGCAGGGGATCGTGATCACCGGCTCGGGGTGCTCAAAGGCATGCAGGCTGTTAACGGGCTCCAGGGTCACCACCACAGGCCAGGGAGCAGCGGAGGTCGGGTTCATGGGCGTGCTGTCACCCTCCAATGCTGCGATGCATCACCAGACGACCACGCTGGCTGGATTGCTGCGGGGCGTGATGGAGCACACAACCGATCAGCGCGGAAGGATCACACGATCGGAGCACCGGCATGCAGCCTTTCCGCCAACGCGAGCGCTTCTTGCGCCAGGCGCTGCTCGTGGGCAACCCGATCGCTCACATCGCGCTGCACCGACACCCAATGGGTGTGCCAACCCGTGGGGTCGGCCAGAGGCGCCACCTTCAGATTGATCCAACAGGTGGAGCCATCGCGGCGGTAGTTGAGCACCTGCATGCGGGAGGGGTGCCACTGATCCATGGCACGCCGCAAACGGGCCGTGCTGTCCCGGCAGGTTTGGGGACCTTGAAACAGCCTTGGGCTGCGCCCCAACACCTCATGCAGGGCGTAACCGGTTTGATCGAGCAGCGATTGATTGGCAAACACGATCAGGGGCCCGGGGGAATCCAACGGTTCCGCCAAGGTCACCAACACCGCATCCTGTGCCGTATCGAGCACCGCCTCGAGCAAGAGGCGATAGGTGTCTTCAGGGGCGTCGGGTTCAACGTCATGCAAGCGCTGGATGCGCCGCCGCAGGATGCCGGCACCGAAGCCGCAATCGGTGCGGAAGAGGCGAATGCGGGTGGCCAGCTCCAGCGCGGTGGGTTGGGCCAGCGCCACCACATGGTCGCGGGGGCCCGCCAGTAGCCGGTCCCGTTCCTGGATGAT
>VGPP01000083.1 GCA_016882585.1 Cyanobacteria bacterium M_surface_7_m2_037 | reverse complement strand
CGGGCGATGCGGCGCTGACTCCAGCCCCTCTCCAGTAGCTGGCGCATCACCGCCACCTCCTCCGGCGTTTGCATGACGCCCTCCAGCCCGGCCATCAGGCCAGCTGTATGGGCCTTGGGCGATGGCGCCACCCCCCTGCCAGTGGTGGTGGTCAGCGGCTCAGCCGGTGCTGCAGCGGAGGCTCCAGGGTGGCCCAGTTTTCGTGTCGCCTCTGGTCCAGTTTTCGCTGTCGCCTGACATACATCGCCAGGCGTCAATAAAGAATGCGCATGAAGCATGTGCCCAGGATCGATGATGCGCCTGATTGCTCTCTCAGGCAAAGGCTTAGCTGAATTCTCGGTCCAATCATTGGAAGACTATCCATCCAGCTTGAAAATTAGAAACCCCAGGAAGATCGACAAAGAGATCCGCAATCTTGTCTCCATTTCGGTCGACACTAATGTGCGTCCCGCAGTACATCCATGGCTGCAGCACTTCGCCGTCATCCGGCAGATACCGCGCCATCCAGGTTGCAAAAATGACATCCCCCTTGTTGCCAGAGAATTCATTCACGGCCGAACCATTTTTTGAACGCAAGACAATGCGATCTCCCTCTTCGCCATCAAAGTCCACGATCTCGTCGCGTTCCACAACCTTGTTGTCACGACTTTTTCCAAATTGAAACCTGTCTGCATCTCTCCCGCCGGAGAGGATGTCGTCGCCTTGACCTCCAATCAAGACATCTCGCCCTACCCACCCCATTAACAGATCTGAATCGAAGCTCCCGCGCAATCGGTTAGCCCTTTTGTCGCCAGACAAAAAACCTGAAGATTTCAGGGCATAATCCCTTGCGTCAACAGCGGCTATATTCGCCGACTCGAGATATGAGGCGTCTAATTTATGGCGTTTTCCATTGGCGTGAAGCTGTATCGCGCCTGCTGTTGCCTGTAGATCCGTAAGAATATCCACGAGCCTGGAGTTCTCCGACGAGAACGACTCATAAGCGCCCCATCTTGTGCTACTTATGCCACCTAGTACTGGATGCTCCCTGTAGTCCCTTGTCTCGATCTCTAGTCCCTGAAACTGCTCGCTGAGGTAAAAAGCCTGAGCCAGTGCACTTAATTGAGATTCGCTTTTGGCCATTTGATCTCCGATCAGTCTTTGATAGTGATCGTTCCCTTGCCTTGTTGCGGCTCGGACGCTGACCGATATCACACTTTATTGTTGAAAGTTCTTGGCGCCGCCAAAAACAAATTATCACCGCCTCTGGCAAGGCTGGGTGTGCACTCTCAGTCAGCGGTCTAGGTACTGGCGGGTCGGCATGAGGTTCGCCCCATCCACGTCCGGGCGCTTGGACAGCAGCCAAAGCAGCAGCCTTGTGCAGCGGGACAGGCCATGTGATTTTGCCATAGGAGAAGGCGCCACCAGTTGCAGCGCCACGTGCTCACCCCTCCTTAGCCATTGATTGCCACCTCGAGCAGATGGCTGATCAGGTTGCTCATGCTGCGCCCTTCCACGTCAGCACGCTGCTGCAGGCGCTGGTGGAGCTGCCAGTGGGCGGTGAAGGTGATCCGCTGCGGGCGTCGGCCCAGCAGTTCAATTCGCATTGGACTGGTCACGGGTCGGGGTGTTCGCGCACCGCCGAACAACTACAGACCTTACGAAGCGGACTGCTGATCGCCTGCAGCGAGGGCTACGACTTCCGCCGCTGCCACCACCCGGTGCCGTGGCTACCAACGGGGAAGCAGCTGCTGGCCGATGACGCGACACACCCTGAACGTCGAGGGTCCAGGCGATGAGATGACGTTGGTGCCGATCGTGGCTGACAACCCCCAGGAGGTCTTCCGGATCGGCCGCGAGATGTTCCCCGGTCGCCGCCTGGCTGCGGTCAACCACGAGGACGACGACGAGGTCGAACCTGGGACATAGAGGTCCCTGATCACCTCTCTGCGACCTCGCCCAACTTGGGGGTGCATCGGCTTGCAGCCTGAGCCACAACTGACGGGCTTAGTCCCGACCGGACATTGTGAGCTGCTCCTCGCACGCTGAAGCGCACGAACGGTCGGGGCGCTGACAAGTCCTAGGCCGCAGCTGCATTCTGCGCCATTTCGAACAGACTCCTGATGGCGTCAAGATCCAGTTCGCTCCCCAGGAGGATTTCCTGTGCACATAAGGCTTTGAAGTCTTCCAGGCTCGCCCTGATCACTTCAGCAGATGCCTCCTCAATATCAGGGGCAGTCGATGTCCCCTCTGAATCAACCGAGAAGACGCGCCACAGGATCATCACCGCCTGCTGACCAGGGCTGAGCTGGCCTTCTTCGAGCTCGATGGGATGGGCATGGGCAATGGCCTTTATCTCTCCCCAGCCAGGGCAAGCATCCAAGCCCTGATCCACTTCTGACAAGGCTTGAAGTAACTCGTCCTGCTTCATGGATCAACCTCAGCCCCCCACTGGGGCCTGACAGGCTGCCAGCCTCGCTCACGAAGAGCAAGCCATAGCTTTCGAGCATCCTGCTGCCGCAAGTGGCGACGGGTCTTCAGCAGTGGCGGTGCACCAGTGAGAGGCCGGCCGCTATCCACGAAGTACATGGGGTCTGCACTCCAGCTCTTGGGATCCCAGTGGAACCGGGCGGTGTTAGCCGTCGAGGGGTCCTGGATCCAAGCCTGCTTCTTCATCACAACAAGACAAGTACACCCGTACTAGGACGGTTAGCTCCCTTCGTCAAGGTGCACCTCGAGAGCCTCCAGCTAGCGATGGCCTTGGGACCAAGCAGAAGACTTTCGCTCCTGAGCGCTTAAGATCTCAGTCCGGCGGGGGATTCCCCTGTAAGCCCGCTCCTTCGTTCCGGTCACGACGCCAAGGCGAAACCGGCTGAAACCCATAACGATTGGAGCAATGACCATGAACACTTCGCGTATCTACCGCGGCCTGGAAATTTCGCTGACGTGGCCAAGCGCTGCACTGATGCCAGGCGCTTGCAGGCCCAGCTACGAGAAATGGGAAGCGTGGGTCGGTGAAGAGAGGGTTGCAGGCCACTCCCTAAGGCAGGTGAAACAGGCGATCAAAGGCTCCAAGCGGCCTTAACAAGCAAAAGCCCGGCAGCTGGACCAACACACTTCCGGGCGCCTGCGCCAAAGACTTCTTGCCATCACACCAAGAACGAGGCACAAACAAGGCACAGGATTTCCTGACACCCCAAGAAGTGAAGTACTGGACAGGGATCAAGCCCGGTCTTGAAAACCGGCGAAGTGAAAGCTTCCGTGGGTTCGAATCCCACCCTCTCCGCTTCAATCTCAGCCCGAGTTCCCAAGCGCAGCCGGGGTACTCGGGCTTTTCACTGCACTGCATCCAGGGGATCAAGGCCGGCTTCGCGTGCGCGAAGGAACGGCTCTTCTTTCGCTGCGCCGCCACCGACACAGAGGACGTCCGGAGGACCCGCGTCAGCCTGCAACGAGCGGCGAATTCGAATCTTGGCGGATCCACTGCCATGGGCCAGCGAGATCAGAAAGTCTCCAGATTCGCCGCGGGTTCCCCGCTTGCATGCCCCGTGGCCAGACTGCAGCCGTTGACACACCAGCGGTCTCAAGGGCGCGATTGCATAGGCCTGGTCCACAACCCTGTATGGCCTACGAACCCGGAACGACCGACTGCCGCGTGCTGATCGACAGCAAGGCCCAGATCGAGGCGATCCTGCTCAACCTCGCCAAGCTCGACAACACCGAACACATCCGCCAGCAGCTGGTGGCGGTGCACAACCAGCTGGAGGGCCTGCACGAGCTGAGGCGCCAGAAACGCAGCGCCACACTCAGTGCGGCCTGAGCCAGCCGAGCCGCTTAGGCTCAGCCGATGATCTTCGACAACGACAAACGGCCAGCCTGGCTCAACTGGGTGTTCCTGGCCGTTTTTCTCTGGTCAAGCTGGCAGCTGGCTGGCATGTGGTTCAGCCAGCTCCATCAGGGGTAGGCGTTCGGCACGAAGAACTGCTCGTTGATCGGGTGCCGCTCGTAGCCCTTGGCCTTGCGCCGCGGCGGCAGCTTCAACGCAGGCGGCGTCATGTCCTCGTAGGGCACTTTGCTGAGCAGGTGGCGGATGCAGTTGAGGCGGGCGCGGCGTTTGTCGTCGGCCTCCACCGTGAACCAGGGCGCCTCCGGGATGTTGGTGTGGGCAAACATGTCGTCTTTGGCGCGGGAGAACTGCTCCCAGCGATCGCGCGATTCCAGATCCATCGGGCTGAGCTTCCAGCGCCGGGCAGGGTCATCGATACGGGCCTGAAAGCGGGCCTCCTGCTCCGCATCGCTCACCGAGAACCAATACTTGAGCAGCACGATTCCGGAGCGCACCAGCATCCGCTCAAACTCCGGGCACGACTGCTCAAACTCCTGCAGCTCCGCCTCGCTGCAGAAGCCCATCACCCGCTCCACACCGGCGCGGTTGTACCAGCTGCGATCAAACAGCACGATCTCCCCGCCGGAGGGGAAGTGCTCCACGTAGCGCTGGAAATACCACTGGCTGCGCTGCTGATCGCTCGGCGTTCCAAGCGCCACCACGCGGCAGCCGCGGGGATTGAGCGGCTCGGTGATGCGTTTGATCGTGCCGCCCTTGCCAGCCGCATCACGCCCTTCAAACAGCACCATCAGGCGAAAGCCCGTGGCTTTCACCCAGTACTGCATCTTCACCAGCTCCACCTGCAGGCGCACCAGCTCCTTGGCGTAGAGCTTGCGATCCAGCGGGGCGAGCGGGGCGCCTTGATCGAGCTCGGAGCCTCGAGGCCACTTGGCGGACTTGCCCATGGGAGATCAGCGGCGTGGCAGCCGAGCAGCCTTGTTGACCGCGCCAGCCCCTGCACCGAACAGGGCCCGCACGAAGCGCACCAGGCCGGCCACGAGCAACAGCAACGCCAGCAACGCGATCGCCACGAGCACCAGCACCGCCAGCAACTGCAACACGCCCATCAGCAACTGCGAGAGTCCGCCGATCAGATGGCCGATGGCGGTGCTGATCAGCAACAGGCTGTCGAGATCGATCAGCTCCGGCAGCTGCAACAGCAACACGAGCAGACCAACGCCCGCCGCCATCAACAGCAAGGCCTCAAGAATCCGGCGCGGACGCGGCGGCCTGCGGCGCTGGCGGAACACCGTGCGCGGCGGCGCTGGCGGCTGACCGCGGCCACCCCGCACCACCTGCAGCCCGCGGCGACGGCTCATGACTCGATCCGGTATCCAGCTCCCCGCATCCAGCGTTCGAACTCCACCAGCACCAGCTCATTGGGGCAATCCACCAGGCTGAGATCGCCCACGCTGCAGTCGCCCTGACCGCCGTGGTGGAGCGAGAGGTGGAACTGCTCCCCACTGAGGCCGCACACCTCCGGATCGCTGCGCACCACCACATCGAGGCAGGCGCCCAGGCGGGTGACACGACGACGCAGTTCAGACCAGCTCAAATCGCTCATCGCGGTAGTGCAAGTGTGGTGGGGAATGGGGTGGCGTCAACCACCGCGCGCGGGGGTGCTCACCGCAGCCGGTGCGCTGGACGGCGGCTTGGGTGTGGGCAGCAGCGAGGCGAGCAGCCCAGCCACCAGCAGCGCAGCCACACCGGTGAGGGGAGCCGCCACCCGGCGGGCCAGCGGCAGCCGGTGGCGCAACTCCGAGCGGCGCAGCGGTTGCGGATCCGGCCACTCCAGAGGCACCGCCACCTGGGGATCGAGCTGCAAGCGATCGAGGCAGCGCACCAGGTCGCTGAGCTCGGCGTCGTCGAGGGGGAGGCGCAGCGGCGGGGTATCGGGTTGGCTGCTGCGCAGCTCGAGCTCGTGCTGGCCATCCACGGGCCGGATCGCCACGGGCACATCCTCAGCGCCCTGGGGCCTGGACACACCGCTGATCAAGCCGCGGGCATAGGGGAGCACCACGTTGAGCAGGGCCTGGAGGTGATCGCGCTGGCCTTCGAGCTCGGTTTTGCCAGCCAGGGCCAGGCTGAACCCCGTGAGGATGCCGATCGTTTGGCTGCTTTGGCCGGCTGAGAGATCCGGCAAACCCTCAAGCACCAGCCGGCAGCTGGTTTGTTCGTAGCGGCTGGTCAGTTTCATCGCAGGATTGCTGTCGTGCTGCGGATCAGGCCGCTGCGTCCATCAGGCTGGCCTTGAGCCGCGTGAACCCACCGGGCCCGGCGCTGAGGGCCATGGTTTGGATCAGTTCACGGCAGAGCTGCGGGCCCTCCTGGGGATCCAGCAACCGCTGCACGCCACCACGCCGCGGGTTGAAGCGCTCCTTGAGCAGCTCCTGCAGGCGGCTGCGGAACAGGGCCCAGCGCTGCTCGCTCAGCTGGGGGGGCTCGGCCGATGAGAGCAGGCTGCGCAACATCGGATAGAGCCGATCCGCCAGGGCATTGAGGATGCGGATCAGGCCATCGGCCTCCGCCTCCGTGATCCGATCGCGGCGGGTGGTGCGCCGCAGGGGATTGCTGCAGCGGCGCTTCCACAGCTCCACCCGGTTGGGGAAGAGATCGGTGAGCCCCATCTCCTCACTCAGCCACACCATCGCTTCGCCGCCGTTGAGGTCGAGCGCTTCAGCGGAGAGCAGCAGGAGATCGAGCCGCTCCAGACCCCGCCGGGAGAGCAAGCGCTGGGGTTGCACAGGAGCATCAGCCATGGCTGCGATACTGCCAGCTGCGCACCCGATCCGTCGACCATGACCACCCTTGATCTGCGTGGCCTGGTGCGTGACATCCCCGACTTTCCCAAGCCGGGCATCCTGTTTCGCGACATCACCCCGCTGATGCGCAGCCCGCTGGCCTGGCAGGAAGTGATGCGCCAGATGGGCGACGTGTGCGACCGGCTCTCCCCCGATTTGATCGTGGGCATCGAATCGCGCGGCTTCATCGTAGGCACCGCCCTGGCCACGGCCCGCAACATCGGCTTCAGCCCGGTGCGCAAGCCCGGCAAGCTGCCGGGTGAGGTGATCGGAGTGGATTACACCCTCGAATACGGCACCGACCGCCTCGAGATCATTCCCGATGGCTTTGAACACCGGCCGCGGGTGCTGATCGTGGACGATCTGCTGGCCACCGGCGGCACCGCCGGCGCCTGCGCGGAACTGGTGGATCGGGTGGGCGGCGAGCTGTGCGGCTTTGCCTTCAT
>VGPP01000082.1 GCA_016882585.1 Cyanobacteria bacterium M_surface_7_m2_037 | reverse complement strand
GCCTGGCGCTTGAGCTTGAGCAAACCGCTCATTTCCTGCTCGGTGCCGGGTTTTTGAGCCCGGAATTCGAGCAGAGCGGTGGTGCCGAGCACCTTGGCGGCACGGCTCGGGTCCTGCTCACCGGGGAGCTGGAGCACCAGCTGATCGTCGCCCACGCTTTGCAGGGTGGATTCGGCGACGCCCAGGCCGTTGATGCGGCGATCGAGCACATCCTTCACCGCCTCGAGCTGCTCGCTCTTCACCTGTTTGATCGCACCGGCCGGCAACACCTGCAGCGTGAGCTGGCTGCCGCCCCTGAGATCAAGGCCGAGCTGCAGAGGGAAACTCGCCAACACGGCTCCAGCCGCGATCGCCAGAGCCAGGATCAGGGCAAACCACCCCTGTTGACGCGCCATCGGTGTTGTGAGGGGTCGGTGTTGGAGAGGAACGGGGGTGAGGGTCGGGGTGATGGAACTGGGGCCTGAACCGTGCCGCCGACCCGCCGATCAGACCTGGCCGCTCTTGAGCGCCTTGGCCGCTTCCACGATCTGGTGGGGCTGAATGATTGTGAGGTTTTCGAGGGTGCCGTTGTACGGGGTGGGGATGTCCTGAGAGGACAGACGCACCGGACGGCAATCGAGATCATCGAAGCACTGCTCGGTGATCAAGGCCATCAGCTCGGCGCCGATGCCACCGGTCTTCATGCACTCCTCCACGATCAGCACCTTGTGGGTCTTGCGGATCGAGCGGGAGATGGTCTCCATGTCGAAGGGCTTGAGGCTGATCAGGTCGATCAGTTCCACGCTCACGCCGTCTTTCTCCAGCTGCTCCACCGCCTTGAGGCAGTGGTGGCGCATGCGCGAGTAGGTGAGGATCGTCACGTCGGAGCCCTCCTTCACCAGATCGGCCTGGTCGAGGGCGCAGGTGTAGTCGCCGGAGGGGATCTCCTCGGAGAGGTTGTAGAGGAGCACGTGCTCGAAGAAGAGCACGGGATTGTTGTCGCGGATGGCGGCCTTCATCAGGCCCTTGGCATTGGTGGGGGTGCTTACCGCCACGATCTTGATGCCGGGCACCGCGTGGAAGTAGGCCTCGAGGCGCTGGCTGTGCTCAGCACCGAGCTGCCGGCCCACGCCACCGGGGCCGCGCACCACCGCCGGAATGGTGTAGTTGCCGCCGCTGGTGTAGCGGAGCATCCCCATGTTGTTGGAGATCTGGTTGAACGCGAGCAGCAGGAAGCCCATGTTCATGCCTTCCACGATCGGGCGCAGGCCCGTCATCGCGGCGCCCACGGCCATGCCGGTGAACGCGTTCTCAGCGATCGGGGTGTCCAGCACCCGCAGTTCGCCGTATTTGTCGTAGAGGTCTTTGGTGACCTTGTAGGAGCCGCCGTACTGGCCCACGTCTTCCCCCATCACGCACACGTGGGGATCGCGAGCCATCTCTTCATCGATGGCTTCGCGCAGGGCGTTGAACAGCAGGGTCTCAGCCACAGCGGAGCACTCAGTCCGGCTCAGGCCGGTCGCTGCGCCAACTTATCTCAGCCGCCTGCAGCAAAGGTGAGCAGCAGCAGCACCGAGAGCAGCATGCCGGGGGAGAGCAGCAGCACCAGCAGCTGCAGGTCGTGGGCAGTCATCGCTTGGCAAGCTCCGCCCGCCAAGGCTAGGGAGTTTGTTCGGCTTCGCTCCACCCCGGCATCAAGCTGCGCAGGAATGTGAAAAACAGCCCCAGGCCCACAAAGGCAAAGGTGAAGGTGGCGAGGAAGCTCATCCCCACGATCAGCGTCTTCATGAACACGGCGATGCTCTGGGCAAAGCGCACGTCGTAGTGGGGTGGGTGCTCGGCGTAGTAGCCCACGATCCGTTGGGCCAGCTGCAGCGCCAGCCAGCCGAAGCCAAAGCTGGTGAGCGAGCCGCTCAGGAAGCTGATCGGCCCCTTGCGCTGGCGCTTGGGGGCTGCGGCATCGGGAGTGGCCGGTGCATCAGGTTTGGCGTCAGGTGTGGCGGCGGGTATGGCGTCAGCGGTGGGCTTCTCGCTCACGGAGTTCGCGGGATGAGGCGTCAGCCCAGCGTGGCACCGGAGCCGGTGCAGCGGCACACCCAGGCCTCAAACCCGGCGGCCACGAGCTGCGGCTGCAGCCGCTCACGGGCGGCTTCGGCGCCGCCGACATCGGCAAACAGCGCGAACAGGCTGGGGCCCGAGCCGCTCATCGCCACCACCAGGGCATCACCGGCCTGGCGCAGCAGTGCCAAGCCCTCGCGCACGCTGGCCACCTCCGGCTCCACCACTGCCTGCAGGTCGTTGCGCAGGGGCGCCAGGGGTCGCTGGCCGGCCAGAGCCTCCAGCAACGGGCCCTGGCGCAGGGCCTGGCGGCGCTGCTCGAAATCAGCCTCACGGCTCAGATAAAAATCGCCGCGCTGCTCGCGGCAGCGCCCATAGGCCCAGGGCGTGGACACGCTCGCCTCGGGGTGCTTGATCAGCAGAACCCCCAGGGCTGGGGGAGCCGCCAGAGCGGCCGGCTCCAGCACTTCACCGCGCCCGAAGCAGAGCTGCGTGCCGCCATCGATGCAGAAGGGCATATCGGAGCCCAGCTGAGCCGCCATCTCGAGCAGTTGCGCAGGGCTGAAGCCACAACCCCACAGAGCGTTGAGCCCCACCAAAGCAGCCGCGCCATCGCTCGAGCCGCCCGCCAGACCAGCCCCAATGGGAATGCGTTTATCCAGCTCAATCGAGGCCCCCAGCTCCGGCAGCCCCACCCGGGCCTTGAGCAGTTCGGCAGCTTTCACAATCAGGTTGCTGCCATCGGTGGGCAGATCGCTGCGTTGGCAGCTGAGGCTGATGCGGCCATCGGCCGTGGGGCGCAACCGCAGCTGATCGGCGAGATCGAGCGTTTGCATCACCATCGCCAGCTCGTGGAAGCCATCGGGCCGCAGCCCCAGCACCTCCAGATGCAGGTTGATCTTGGCGGGGGCGCTGACCAGCAGCTCAGCCATGCGAGGGGTTCAGGCGGTGAGCCGATTCAAACCCGCCGCCAGCGCCACCCAGCGCTCCGGTGCCACCTCCTGGGGCCGCTGCTCCAAACCAATGCCGGCTTCAGCGGTGAGGGCCGCCAGCTGATCGGGCGGCTGCAACCCGGCCAGGGTGTTGCGCAGCATCTTGCGGCGGGCGGCAAAACAGCGGCGCAGCAGGCTCTCCACGGTGCGCGCCAGGGCGGGATCCAGCTGTTGATCCACCGGCAGCGGATCGATCGCCACCACCTCGCTCATCACCTTCGGCGGCGGCTGAAAACAGCGGGGCGGCACCAGGCACACCGTGCTGCAACGGGCCAGCAGCTGCATGCGCACGCTCAAGGCTGAGTAGGCACTGCTGCCGGGCCGAGCGCGAATGCGCTCCCCCACCTCCTGCTGCATCAGCAACACCAGGCGCCGGTAGGGCTGCAGCACCGGACGATCCAACCGGCCCACCAACCGCTCCAACAGGGGCCCAGTGATGTTGTACGGGATGTTGGCCACCACGATCCCCGCCGCAGGCAGCGGCACGTCGAGCACATCGCCCTGGGTGAGCTCAAAGCGCGGATCAGCGCCAAACCGCTCCTGCAGCCCCTCCACCAGATCACGATCCAGCTCCACCGCCCGCACCGCCGCTGCCGGGGAGGCGAGCAGGCGTTCTGTGAGCGCTCCGCGGCCCGGACCCACCTCCAGCACCGTGTCGTCTGCGCTGAGCTCCGCCGCGGCGAGGATCTGCTGCAGCACCCGCTCATCCTTGAGCCAGTGCTGACCAAACCGCTTCCGCGTGCGGTGGGCCGCGAAGGTCATCGATCCGTGCGCCACAGGGCCTGCTTCCAGATTGCCCCCTGGCCGTCCGCAGCCGGCGTGGTTAAACACTGAAGCAGCCACCACCTTGCGATGCGTCGTCCCACTGCTGCTGCCTGGCTCGCCGCCAGCGCCCTGCTGCTTGGCTTCAGCCCCGCAGCACAGGCCGGATCGATCACCGCCGAATCGATCTGGGATCAACAGAACGCGATTGAGCGGGCTCAGCAGCAATTGCCGGCCAATGCCACGGTCACCAACACCAACTGCACCGTGGTGAACGTGCGCACCGGCAACTACCGCTACATCTGCACGCTTGAGTACACCACCACCTCTAGCGGCGCTACCCCCAGCAGCGGATCCAGCGCACCGGCTCCCTAGCCGGCGGCTGGGGCACCAGGGCCAGCACCAGCTCGAGGCTGCAGTGCTGATAGTGCGGATGGTCGGCCAGCCAGCAATCGAACGCGCGGCTCAGGCGTGCTCGTTTGCGAGGCGTAAAGCTGGCGAGGCCCCAGCCATCCACGCCACACCGCCAGCGGCTCTTCACCTCCACCAGCAGCAGGCGCTGGGGTTTGTGCAGCAGCAGATCGAGCTCACCCCAGCGGCAGTGCCACTGCCGCGCCAGGAGCTGCCACCCGGTTCCCTGCAGGAGGCGCAGGGCGCGTTGTTCAGCCCAGTTGCCGCGCCGCTGGCTCGCGCTGATGGCCATTGCTGCTGAGGTGCGCTGCAGCTCTGAGCATTCCCCTTGGGGACATCACTCGCCGGGCAGCTGGCCGCGCAGGGCCCGCAGGCAGTACTTACAACCACCCGTCGTGACCAAATGGCGCTCCGGCGTGATCGAAATCCAGCGCACCGGATGCTCGCGGCAACGGATCTTGATCGGGGTCTTGAAGCTCTTGTAAACGATCGCGCTGTAGTCGTAGCGGTCGCCGAAACGGGAGCGGGCCCGGGCCAGAAAGGTGTCTTTGTCGATCGGATTGCCCATCGCGAACGCTCGCTGTTCGATCAGGCCATCGGAGAGATCAGCATCAGCGCGATGCAGACAGCGGGAGATTACGAGACCGCGTTGATCCAGGCGGTGCCCATCGCGACAACCCGCTCAGCGCACAGGGGCCACCCGCAGCCGTTGCACGGTGATCAGCGCCGCCGCGCCGTAGATCAGCACGTAGGGAACGATCCAGGCACTCCACTGCTGCGCCGCCAGCCACGACGCCACAAACGGCGAGGTGCCCGCGAACAGAGCCATGGCCAGCGAATAGGCGATGGAAAACACGGCGCAGCGCTGCTGCTCCGGCACCAGCAGCACCCCGAGCACACCCTGGGCACCCATCGTGACCATCACCGGAACCACCAGCAACAGCTGGGCCAGCGCCAGCGGCAGCAACTGCCCCTGGCCGCCGATCAGCAAGCCCACCGGCGCCAACAGCACCAGCAGGGCATTGCCCCAGCGGTTCACCGGCACCATGCCGTAGCGATCAGCCAGGCGCCCGCCCCCGATCGCCAGCAGCAGACCGATGGTCTGGATCACGGTGGCGATCGTGTTGGCCGCCGCCGGCTGGCCGCTTCGCACTCCGGTGAGATCCACCAGATACACAAAGGCCAGATAAAAGATCACGTTGGCGAAGCTCACCAGCCCGATCACCTGGAGCACCAACCGCCACTGCCCACACACCTCACGCAGCTGAGCCAGCACGGGGCCCACCAGGTTGACGCCCTTGAGCGTTGCTTCTCCGGCCTGGGCAGAGACCAGGGTTTCTGGCATGCCGCGCCGCATCCACAACCCCACCACGGCCACTGCCGCCCCCAGCAAAAACGGCAGCCGCCAACCCCAGCTGGCCATCGCTGCAGGCCCCAGGATCCAACCGATCAGGGCCGCGGTGAGGGAGCCGAGACTGAACCCCAGCAATCCACCGGCGACCGCCAGGCTTGAGAGGGTGCCGGCCCGGCCCCGTGCAGCGGCTTCGGTGGCATAGGTGATGCTGCCGGTGAACTCCGCCCCCACGGAGAACCCCTGCAGCATGCGCAGCAGCACCAACAATGTGCCCGCCGCCATGCCGATCTGCGCGTGGGTGGGCAACAGGCCGATCAGCAGGCTCGACAAGCCCATGATCACGATGCTCAGCGAGAGCATCAGACG
The DNA here is from genome assembly GCA_016882585.1 of Cyanobacteria bacterium M_surface_7_m2_037. GTDB lineage: Bacteria > Cyanobacteriota > Cyanobacteriia > PCC-6307 > Cyanobiaceae > Vulcanococcus. The sequence goes on along the minus strand of VGPP01000082.1, from coordinate 1,243 downwards.
CCGCCCCAGCAGATCGCCGAGCGGCCCGAGCACCAGGCTGCCGATCGGTCGCATCAGATAGCCCACGGCAAACACCCCGAAGGCGGCCAGCGTTTGCAACCCAGGCACATCCTTCGGGAAAAAGACGCGGCCCAGGTCGCTGGCCACGTAGCCGTAAACGGCGAAGTCGTACCACTCGAGGGCATTGCCCAGCAGGGCTGCCAAGGCCGCACGCTGCCGCTGCCGCGGCGTGAGGTCGAGTTCTTGCATCGACCAACTCTGCTGGAACACCACACCTAGGGTTGCCCCAGCTCCGCTCCTAGCCGATGGGCCGCCATCTGCGACCACTGTTCTCGCTCCTGCTGCTGCCTCTGGCCCTGCTGCTGGCGGCCCCCACGGCCCAGGCGGCCATGGATGTGGCCAAGCAGGTGCTGATCGGCCACGACTTCGCCGGCATGGATTTGCGCGGCGCCACCTTCAACCTCACCAACCTGCGCGAAGCCGATTTCCACGGCTCCGACCTGCGCGGCGCCAGCCTGTTTGGAGCCAAGCTGCAAGACGCCAAACTCTCCGGCGCCGACCTCACCGACGCCACCCTCGACTCGGCGGTGCTCGACGGCACCGACCTGCGCAACGCGGTGCTCGAAAACGCCTTCGCCTTCAACACCCGCTTCAACAACGTGCTGATCGAAGGAGCCGATTTCACCAACGTGCCTTTCCGAGGCGATGTGCTCAAAACCCTTTGCGCCAGCGCCAGCGGCACCAACCCCGTGACCGGCCGCGACACCCGCGACACCCTCGAGTGCAGCTGAGGAGAGCCACCCCATGAGCTTTGACGCCCGCAGCCTCGAGCGCCTGCAGCAGCTGGGCCGCAGCCTGCCCAAACCGTTGCCCAAGCCGGAAGCGCCCCCCGCGGCCGAGGCGCCAGCCAGCCAGAAACGGCACCGGGTGGAAACGGAAACCGATCCCCAGGCCCTGTTTCGCGAGCTGATGCAGGTGAGCCCGGATGGCAGCGTGCCGCCGCATCTCATGGATCGGCTGCGCCAGGCGGAGACTGATCAGCAGCGGGCCCGCCAGGCCGAACAACGCCAGGCCATCCAGCGCCAAGCCAGCCAGGCTCACTCGGTCACGGCTGGCCTGCAGCCGCGCGGCGCCAGCAACGAACTGCGCCCCAACCGCCAGCGGCGCCCTGCCGCCAACAGCGAGGAGCTGGAGCTCTACACCGCCTTCCAGGCCTTGTTACTGGAAGGCGACGAGGAGGAGT
>VGPP01000081.1 GCA_016882585.1 Cyanobacteria bacterium M_surface_7_m2_037 | reverse complement strand
CGCCGCGGCCAGGAGAGCCCAGGCCAGCTCAGCCTCGATCTTGATTGCGATCTCGGGATCGCTGCGGGGTCTGGCCACCACTGAGCCGCGCAACCCTCGGAGCAGGTGCGCGAGGAACTGTCCAAAGACGGATATCCATGGATATCCGTCTTTGGACACGCGCTGAGTACACATTGACCCCGCGCTGAAAACCACATTGATCTCGGGCTGAAAACCACATTGACCGAGCTGGAAACACACAGAAACCGCTGAGCCCTAACGGGCGCGCGCCTCAATCGGGCAATTGCTGCGACACGATGCCGCTCCATTGGACGGCCTTCACTTGGTCGCGGCGCCAGGAGTGGAAGAGCAGCTCCTCGCTCACCGTGCACAGCGGGCACACGCTGATCTGTGCGGCAGGGACCCCGGCCAATTCCAGCTGGCGGCGGGTGGCGGCACGGATGTCGAGGCGGCAGCGGCCGGGTTCGGGATCGCTCAGCACCGCGCCGCAGCGCTCGAGCGCTGCCATCGCCTCGCCGGCTTCGGCGATCGGCAGCGCGTTCGCCACCTGCTGGGCCACGCTGGGCTCCACCTGGTAGCGCGCGCCGCTCACGGCAGGGCCGAGGGCAACCAACAGATCCTGGCGGCGGCAGCCCGTTGCCTCCAACTGCGCGATCGCCTCCAGCAGGATGCCGCCGGCAACGCCGCGCCAGCCGGCATGGCACGCCGCCACACGGCCGCTGAGGGGATCGGCGAGCAACACCGGCGTGCAATCGGCACCGCACACCCAGAGGCTCTGACCGCCGGCATCACTCACCAACCCATCGGCTTCCGGCCAGGGTTCAGCGCTAGCAACGCTGGCCGGAAGCACCAGGGCGCTGTGCACCTGCTTGGGGCGATGCACGCTCACGCCGGCGCTCACGTACCCGGCCAGCACCTCCGGCCCGCGGCCCTGCCACTGGCGGGTGAAGAAGCCGTGCTCAAAACCCGCCAGCAGATCGGCCTGGAGGTAATAGCCGCCGTAGCAGCCGATCCAGGTCCACCCCTCCAGCAGGTTGAAGCGGGAATCGGGGCGATCAAACGGGGGATCAACGGCTTCCGCCACGGTCCGCGTCCTCAGGCGTCGGGGAGGTCGCGCAGCACCCAGAAGCCATCGAAGCCGTTCTGGGATTCGCTGCTCTGCACCGCCAGAAACTGCACCCCACCCACCTGCTCTCGCGCGGCGCGGAAGGCCTGAGCAGCGGCCTCGGCCTCCTCGGCCTCCAGGTTGCCCAGCAGCCAGCGATCCTCCAAACCGGCCTCCAGCACCAGCTGGTTGCCGCTCACCTCCAAACGCACCGGCTCTAGGCCGGCAATCCAGCCGGCAATGGCCAGGGAACGCGTGGCGCTGAACAGGCGCAGGCCGCTCACCATCGCGTCGTCGTCGCCGGTGCCATCGAGGGGCACCAGCCCGGCAAAGCTCACATCCCACTCCGCCGCTTCGCGAAGGGCGCCCAGGGGCAACGAGGCCCAGGTCCAGCTGTCGCCGCGGGCGGCTTCCGGCAGGGGCACCGCCAGGGGCTGGATTGGCAGGGGAGCCGGTGCCAGGGGCCCGGCCATGTAGCCCTCTTCCCCGGGATACACCGTGGCTTGCCGCTCCTGCAGCCACTCCACCAGGGCGTAGCAACGGCGGCTGGGGATCATCTCCAGGCTGAGCTGCTCGGCGGCCCGCTGCACCATGGTGCGCATGGAGGCACGCCAGCAGCGCAGTTTGCGCGGAGGGGCATAGCCCTCAGAGGCTGCCTGCTCCATTGCCTGCTCGAGGGTCTGCTTGAGCCACTGCGAATTCACGCTGGAGGCTGAGCAGTTCTGCACGAAGCGGAAACCCTTGCCGGCGGCACCATCGATGGGCGTGCTGCAGATCAGCAACTCCCAACGCTTCTTGCCGTCGGCCTCGAGGATTGGGCGGGAGTAGTAATCGAGCTCCCAGTCGGCCTGGAGCAGGGGCTGGGCGGTGAGCCCGGCGGCGGTGAGCCCGGTGTTGGATCGCGCTTCCTCGGTGGCCTGACTCATCCGGCGCTCTGTTCCTGCTGGCGCAGCACGCTACGAGCACGGTTGGCTCGATCGGTGGCTTCCGCCATCACCTTGTCGCGATCGATGAGCAGTTCGCCGGGCTGGCCCTCCAGCAGGGCGGTGTTCAGCGCGATGCGGCCGCGGCCGGGATCGAGCTCGGTGATCAGGGCCTTCACCCGATCTCCCTGGCCGAACACCTCGCGCAGATCGCGCAGCTGACCGCCGGTGATCGAGGACTGGTGCAGCAGGCCGCTGATGCCGCCCAGATCCACAAACAGGCCGTAGGGCTTGATCGACACCACCTGGCCTTCCACCAGCTGACCCACCTCCAGGTTCTGGAACATCGCCGCGGTGGCGGCCTTCTTCTCCGAGAGCACCAGCTTGCGGGTTTCGGGGTTCACCTCAAGGAACGCCACGCCGAGGGTTTTGCCCACCAGTGCTTCGTGGTTCTCGCCCTCCTGCAGCTGAGAGCGGGGGATGAAGCCGCGCAGACCTTCCACATCAGCGGTGACGCCGCCGCGGTTGAAGCCATTCACCTTCACCTGCAGCACCTTGCCCTCCTTCTCCAGCAGGCGCACCTTCTCCCAGCTCTGGCGCAGGGCGAGGGCGCGGGCGCTCACGGTCACCATGCCGTCGGCGTTCTGCTCGCGGGTCACGAGCACCTCCACCTGGGTGCCGCGGGGGAAACGCTCCTTGAGGTTGGTGATCACCCCAAGGCCGGCCTCCTTCTTGGGCATGAAGCCGGGGGCCTTACCGCCGATATCCACATACACGCCATCGCTCTCGAGGCCCACCACAGTGCCCACGGCCACCTCGCCGGTGGTTCCCACAAATTCCTGCTCATCGAGCGCCGCCAGGAAGGCATCGGCGTCGAAATCGAAGTCGTCCACCGTGCGGGCGGGCACGGCAGCAGCGCGTTCCGACTGGGGGGTGGAGGGGCGTGAGCCCGCCGCTGCAGCGCGGCCACCGCGGCGATCGCGCTTGTCGTCAGGGCCGAGCAGATCGGCCATGGTGAGGCCCTCAAAGCCGCTCATGTCGAACAGCTCGTCGTCGGCAGCGGGCTTACGGGCAGGGGCCGCAGGAGCGCTGGGGCGTTGGGGGGCTACCGGGGCTTCGCCGCGGGAAGCACGCACGGCGTCTTCCAGTTCAGCGGCGTGCTGGGCGGCTGCTTCAGCGGCAGCGCGGGCTTCCGCGGCCTGGCGCTCGAGCTGCAGCTGCTCCTCTTTTTTATTGATTTGCAGCACCTGGGGTGGCTTGCGCACCGGCGCAGTCCCCGCCGGCGGCCGCGGGGAGGCCGGGGGCACAGGGCGGGGCGACTGAACCTGCTTGGCCGAAGGCTGGGAGGGCTGCTGGTTGCCAGTACCGGCCATGAAACAAGCACAGATGCACAGCGCCACACTGTAGTGAGCCCCCTCAACCCACCCTTTCGCGAGACGCTGCCCATGGAGCGCAACCGCCCAAACGGCTCGCGGCGGCTGGAAGAACTGGCCTGGCCGCAGCTGGTGCAGGCTGCCTCCCAGCCCGGCAGCACCGTGGTGTGGCCCTTCGGCGCCTTCGAGCAGCACGGCCCGCAGCTTCCCCTCGGCACCGATGCCCTGTTTGCCGACCGGCTCCTGGATGCGGTGCTGGCTGGTTTGGCCGAGGAGCTGCCGATCTGGCGCCTGCCCCCGCAACACCTCGGCTTCTCCCCCGAGCATCAGAGCTTCCAGGGAACATTGAGCCTGCCGGCGGAGCTGCTGATCCGCCAGATCGAGGTGATCGGAGCGCAGCTGGCCGATGCGGGCTTTGAGCGGCTGGTGCTGTTCAACGGCCATGGCGGCCAGATCGCCCTGCTGCAGGTGGCCGCCCGCCAATTGCGCGGCAGTCGTCCGCAGCTGGCCGTGCTGCCTTGCTTCCTGTGGAGCGGCCCGGAGGGTGTGGGAGAGCTGATCCCCGAACCGGAGCGCAGCCAGGGGCTGCATGCCGGCCTGGCTGAAACAAGCCTGATGCTGCATCTGGCGCCAGAGCTGGTGGGGCCGGAACGCCCGGTGGACGGGCTGCTGCTGGAGCCTCCACCGCTGGGCTGGAGCCTGGAAGGTGCCGTGCCGGAGGCCTGGCTCACCGCCGACCTCTCCAGCTCAGGCGTGGTGGGCGACAGCCGTGGCGCCTCAGCCGAGCTGGGCGAAGCCCTTCAGGAGCGGCTGGTGCGCGGTTGGCAGGCGCTGTTAACGGCGCTGCTCCAGAGCTCCTGGCCACCACGGGCAGCCAAGCCGGCCGGAGAGCGGGGCTGATCCCGCAGCCGATGCCTGGTGCTCAAAAGCTTTCAGAAGCCCAACTGCACCCACAGGAGATGGTTACAGTCGCCTCATTGCGATGTGGATCAGGTAGCCATGGCGACCCTTGAAGCCCCGGAACTCGACGCAGCCACCACCAACCTGCCCGACTTCACCACCGAGACCTACAAGGACGCTTACAGCCGCATCAACGCGATCGTGATCGAGGGCGAGCAGGAAGCCCACGACAACTACATCGCCATCGGCACGCTGCTGCCCGATCAGGCCGAGGAGCTCACCAAGCTGGCCCGGATGGAGCTGAAGCACATGAAGGGCTTCACCGCCTGCGCCAACAACCTGGGCGTGACGGCCGATATGGCCTTCGCCAAGGAGTTCTTCGCTCCCCTGCACAACAACTTCACCACCGCCCTCGAGGCCGGCAAGGTGCCCACCTGCCTGCTGATCCAGGCGCTGCTGATCGAGGCCTTCGCCATCTCGGCGTATCACATCTATATCCCTGTTGCCGATCCCTTCGCCCGCAAGATCACCGAGGGCGTGGTGAAAGACGAATACACCCACCTCAACTACGGCCAGGAGTGGCTCAAGGCCAACCTCGACAGCTGCCGCGAGGAGCTCGAGCAGGCCAACCGCGACAACCTGCCCCTGATCCGCCGCATGCTCGATCAGGTGGCCGCCGATGCCGCTGTGCTGCACATGGATAAGGAAGATTTGATCGAGGATTTCCTGATCGCCTACCAGGAAGCCCTCACCGAGATCGGCTTCAGCACCCGCGAGATCGCTCGCATGGCCGCCGCCGCCCTGGTGGGCTGAGCATCGCCAGCCCCAAACCGGCGTTGCCCTTTAATCGGGTGACTTCCAGGCCGGTGTGTCACCAGGAGCATCTGCACGCATGTTTGGTCTGATCGGTCACTCCAGCAGCTTCGCCCAGGCCCAGGAAAAGGCCCGCGAGCTGGGACTCGAGGAGATGGCTGAGGCCGACATGCTCGCCTGGTGCTCCGCCCCGCCCCAGCTGCTGGAAACCTTCCAGGTGACCAGCCGCACCGGCCAGACGATCGAAGGCACCTACATCGACTCCTGCTTCGTGCCGGAGATGCTGAGTCGCTTCAAAACGGCCACCCGCAAGGTGCAGAACGCCATGGAGATGGCCCAGAAGCAGGGCATCAACGTGACGGCCCTGGGCGGTTTCACCTCGATCATTTTCGAGAACTACGACCTCTCGAAGTTCCAGCAGATCCGCAACACCACCCTCGAGTGGGAGCGCTTCACCACCGGCAACACACACACCGCCTGGGTGATCTGTCAGCAGGTTGAGCGCAATGCGCCGCTGCTGGGCATCAATCTGAGCCGGGCCAAGGTGGCCGTGGTGGGCGCCACCGGCGATATCGGCAGTGCGGTGTGCCGCTGGCTGAGCCAGAAAACCAACGTGGGCGAGCTGCTGCTGGTGGCCCGCCAGCAGCAGCGCCTGCTCGACCTGCAAACCTCCCTGGGCGGCGGCACGATCCTCAGCCTCGAGGAAGCCCTGCCCCAGGCGGATGTGGTGGTGTGGGTGGCCAGCCTGCCCCAGACCCTCAGCATCGACCACGCCAGCCTGCGCAAGCCCTGCCTGATGATCGACGGCGGCTATCCCAAAAATCTCGACGCCAAGGTGGCCGGTGATGGGGTACACATGCTCAAGGGCGGCATCGTGGAGTTCTGGCAGGACATCGGCTGGCAGATGATGGAAGTGGCCGAGATGGAAAACCCCAAGAGGCAGCTGTTCGCTTGCTTTGCCGAGGCGATGCTGCTGGAATTTGAGGGAATCCACACCAACTTCAGCTGGGGGCGCAACAACATCTCGCTGGCCAACATGGAGCGCATCGGCGAAGCCTCGCTGCGCCATGGATTCCAGGCCATCGGCCTCAACCCTGCCCAGCTGAGCCGGGCAGCCCAGGGCGGCGTGGAACTGGCGGCCGCCTGAGCCCCTCCAGCCACCGCCACGCCCGTTCAGCCCAGCCCAGCCTCTCTCCTGCTGCCATGGCCCGCCGTCCGCTGCTTGATTTCGAGAAACCTCTGGTGGAGCTGGAGGAGCAGATCGAGCAGATCCGCCAGCTGGCCAAGGATTCGGAAGTGGATGTGAGCCAGCAGCTGCTGCAGCTGGAAACCCTGGCGGCGCGGCGCCGCGAGGAGATCTTCACCAACCTGAGCCCAGCTCAGAAAATCCAGGTGGCCCGCCACCCCCAGCGCCCGAGCACGCTCGACTACATCCAGGTGGTGACCGATGAGTTCATCGAGCTGCACGGCGATCGCCGCGGCAACGATGACCACGCCCTGGTGGGCGGTGTGGGCCGCATCGGCGATCAGGGCGTGGTGCTGCTGGGTCACCAGAAGGGGCGCGACACCAAGGAAAACGTGGCCCGCAACTTCGGGATGGCCTCCCCCGGCGGCTACCGCAAGGCGATGCGGCTGATGGAGCATGCCGATCGCTTCCGCCTGCCGATCTTCTCCTTCATCGACACCCCCGGTGCCTACGCCGGCCTCACCGCCGAGGAGCAGGGACAGGGCGAAGCCATCGCCGTGAATCTGCGCGAGATGTTCCGGCTGCGGGTGCCGATCGTGGCCACCGTGATCGGCGAGGGCGGCTCCGGCGGCGCCCTGGGCATCGGCGTGGCCGATCGCCTGCTGATGTTCCAGCACAGCGTTTACACCGTGGCTAGCCCGGAAGCCTGCGCCTCGATCCTCTGGCGCGACGCCGGCAAAGCTCCGGTGGCGGCTGAGGCGCTGAAGATCACCGCCCCGGATCTGCTCAAGCTGGGCATCATCGATGACGTGATCCCCGAGCCCTCCGGCGGCAACCACTGGGCGCCGCGCCAGGCGGCGGAAGCCCTGAAAGCGGCGCTGCTGCGTC
>VGPP01000080.1 GCA_016882585.1 Cyanobacteria bacterium M_surface_7_m2_037 | reverse complement strand
CTCCAATGGCCGCTGCTGGGTTCAAACACGCGAAACACATCTGAGAGGCGATCGGCCAGGGCGTCGTTGAGGGCCTGGCGCTCCGCATCGCTGGCCATGATTCCGCCGCTGAGGCGTTCGGGATCATGCAGATCGCGTGCCTCTGGGCCGATGTTGAAGTCGCCCACCATGCAGAGGGGATCGCCTTGCTGCTCTTGGGCCGCGAGATAGCGCTTCAGGCACGACAGCCATTCCAATTTGTAGGTGTATTTCTCACTTGTGAGTGAACTGCCGTTGGGCACATAGAGGTTGAGCACCCGGATGCCATCGATCAGGGCGCTGATCACGCGCTTCTGTTCACTCAGATCGGGGGCTGCGGGGTCATTCGGGAGCAACGCCGTGAAACCGATCTGCACGTCGTCCATCGGTAGACGGCTGATCAGGGCGACGCCGTTGTAGGCCTTCTGGCCGCTGATGGCGCAGCTGTAGCCCAGCGCTTCGAAGGCGCCGTGGGGAAACAGCTCGTCGGCCACCTTGGTTTCCTGAAGGCAGAGCACATCGGGCTGTTGCTGCTCCAGCCAGGCCAGCACCTGATCGAGCCGGGTGCGGACGGAGTTCACGTTCCAGCTGGCGATGCGCATGGGTGGGAGGCCGGGGGGCTTGGTTTCGTGCTGTCCAGGTTGGGATATCCATGGATATCCGCCTTTGGAGACGGGTGTGGCCGATCACACCCACCGTCCCTTTCAGGTGGTGAGTCCCCCTACGATTCCCACGATGCGATTGCACAGGACGGTGATGGGACGCCCCTGCCCCCTACGGCACAGCGCGGTGGCCTGCGCGGGACTCATGGCGCTGACTGCGCTCGGCCTGACCGCCCAGACCGCCCGAGCTGACTACAGCTCCTGGGGGATGTCGACCCAAGAAAAGCAGATTTACGACTACGGCCCGGGCGGTAGCAACGGCACGACGAAGCAGGGATCTGTTCTCGACAGCGCCAACCCGATCGATCTGATGAACAAGATCCGCCGCGGCACAGCGATGGACGATGCCACTCCGCCCGGTGATGCGGTGGATGCGGCCCTCAAGGAGTTGAACGCGGCTCAGACTCCGGGCCCGTCGTCGCAGGTGAAGGCTCCTTAGTTGCCGGGCCGGTTGTGGAGGGTTTGGCCTGGCGCAGGCTGTTGATGCCCCAGCTGGCGGCCACCCGATCCAGGCGGCTGTCCTTGCTGCCGGGTTGCCGGCTGCGCGCCTGAGCCAACGACTCCTGCGCGGCCTTGGTGTCGCCCTGCTCCTGGCGTAAGAGAGCCAGGGCCAGGAGCGGCCTTGGATCACGTGGGAAATCAGTCGACAGCTTGGAGTACGTGGCACTGGCCGCGGCGGTCTGACCCATGCGTTGCTGCAGGTCACCCAACAGCAGCCCCAGCGGCAGCACCGACGGCTGTACGGCCGGCTTGCTCGCCTTCTCGATCTGGGCCTTGAGCTGAGCCTGGGCTTCAGTGCCGCGCCCTTGCTCGAGCTGCAACAGCGTCATCAGCTGCAGGGCTTCGATCCGGTCGGGGCTGAGATTGAGCAGCTGCCGCAGCTCGCGCTCGGCGGCGCTGCGGTTGTTGTTGTTGCGATGCAGTTCCGCCAGCAGCAGCCGCAACTGCCAGCGTTTCGGCTGTTGGTCGGCCAGCTGTTCCAGCAGTGCGGTCGCTTCCTCCTGCTGGTTCAGCACCAGCAGCAGCTGCACCAGCCGCTGCTGTTCGGCTTCGCTGGCGGTGCCATCGGCCACGCGTTGCTGCAGTTGCTCCGCCTGCCGTTCCACGGCTGCCTGCGAGCCGTTGCCATGGGGGGCGCGGCTGTGTTGCCCCAGCCACCAGCCACCGGCCAGCGATCCGCCCACCAGAGCGATCGCGCCAAGGCTGAGCAGCAGCCCTCGGGCGTTGGTGCTGGCGCGAGGCGGCATGGTGCAGCGCGTGGATGGCCCTCAGTCTGGGGCCATGGCAAGGGCTGGTTACATTGGCGGCCGGGCCATGGACACCACGAGCGCCCAGAGGGTTTCAGCCACGATGCGTCAGCACCCCATTTCACCGGTCACCGAACCGATGCAGTACCGGGCCATCGGTGTGGTGCGGGGGACCTATGTGCCCGAAGACCCCGATCAGCTCACCCGGGGCACGCTGCAAGCGGAAGACGGCACCGAGATCGAAGCCGTGGTGCTCGGCCGCGTGCTCACCCTGATGCGTCGCCATCTCGATCTGAGCAAACCCCACCTGTGGGTGGCGTATCCCCGTTTCCGCGATCCTGAAAAGCTGCACCTGCAGCTGGTGGGTGTGTGGGAGCCCAGCACCTTGGCGGCCACGGAGATCGCCACCCAGAGCGCTGCTGATGCAGGCGTCGGTACTGCCCCCACCGACGACCTCCCCGAAGGCGATGGCTATTTCTCGGTGCGTGGCGAGCTGATCTACACCCGGCCCGAGGATGGCGATCTGGTGGTGAAGATCCGCCAGCAGCCCCGCGCCGATGGCTCCCGGCCAACGCCGTTCAAATTGCAGCTGCGCGGTGAGATCGCGCCTGAGCACCTGCGGCACTTCGTTTCCCTGGATTTGCGCCGCCACGGCCAACAGCTGCAGCTCGAGCAGCACGAGGTGATTGCTCCGGTGCCCCAGCGGGCCGGTAAGGGGCGCGGCCCCGGTCGCGGTGGTCGCCCGGGTGGTCGCTCCGAAGGGCGCCGTTAACCATGGCTGCACCGGAGCGTTTTCCAGGCTCCGATCAGGGCTCCACAGCAGCCCTGTCTGCCGGTGCGGCCGTGGCGGGCATCACCCTGCTCGCCGTTGTCGGTCCGCCGCTGGGTCTATCGCCCTGGCTGATTGCCATCGCCGCTGGTGGCGGCATGGTGGCGCTCACCGTGGATGCGGCGCGATTCGGTGGCCTGGGCGGCCATCTGCTGGCTGAAGCTCTGCCGGCGGGGATCGGTGCGGCCCGCCTGCGCCGCATTGCGATTCACGAGGCCGGCCATGTGTTGGTGGCGGCCGACAACAACCTGCCGGTAAAGCAGGTGCTGGTGGGCAGCCGGGCCTGCCTGCGGGAGGGCCTCAGTGCCAATGGCAGCACCCAGCTGGAACCTCCGGCCCACGCGAAGCTGCCCCTCGAGGATCTGCGCCGTTGGAGCCGTGTGCTCCAGGCCGGGATGATCGCTGAACAACTGGTGTATGGCGGTTCGCGCGGCGGTGCCGACGACCGCGCCCTGCTGGGCCGCCTCTGGGGCCTCTCCGGTTACGACGTGGCTACAGCGCAACAGGAACAGCGCCGTGCCCGCCGCGAGGTGGAGCAATGGCTGCGCCAACGCCGCAGCGCCCTTGATCAGCAGGCCGACACCCTGCTGAGCCAGGTGTGATGCCCTCCCAGCCCCGGCTGGCTCTGGTGGATTGCCCCACCGGCCTCGCCGGCAACATGCTGCTGGCGGCGTTGCTGGATCTGGGCCTGCCGCCCTCAGCGGTGCACGAACCGATGGCGGCCCTGGGCTTGGCCGATGCCTACCGCCTCAATATTCAGACCACACGCAGCGCCGGCTTCCGCGGCCTGCAGCTGCAGGTGGAGCTCACCGAGCCTTCACCGCCCCATCGCCACTGGGGAGACCTGCGCGTGCAGCTGGCTGAAGCCCCACTGGAGCCTCTGCTGAAGCAACGGGTGCTGGCGGTGTTCAGCCTGCTGGCGGAGGCGGAGGCGGCGGTGCATGGCACGGGGGTTGATCAGGTGCACTTCCACGAAGTGGGAGCCGTGGATGCCCTGGTGGATGTGGTGGGTGTGTGCGCGGGCTTGCTCCATTTCGGGGTTTCAGAGCTGATCTGCACCCCACCTCCAGCCGGCCATGGCCGCGTGGCCACCGCCCACGGCCCACTGCCCCTGCCGGCCCCGGCGGTGCTGGAGCTGGCACGGGTGCGGCAGCTGCCGCTGGCCAGCAGCGAAGGGTTTCCGCCGGCGGAGCTCACCACCCCCACCGGCATGGCGCTGATGGCAGCCCTGGCGGATCGCTTCGGCCAGGCGCCCGCGCTGGTGCCGCAAGCGGTGGGGGTGGGCCTGGGAACGCGCCAGCTCGATCGCGCCAACCTGTTGCGCCTGGTGCTGGCACAGCCCCAGGCCCCTGCTTCCGGCGAGCACCAGGAAACGCTCCTGCAACAACAGGCTCAGATTGATGATGCAACGGGAGAAGACCTCGCCTTTTTGATGGAGGCCTTGCGCCAGGCCGGGGCGTTGGAGGTGTTCGCCCAGGCGCTGCAGATGAAGAAAGGGCGCCCGGCCAGCTTGATCACGGTGTTGGCACGGCCCGAGCAAGCGTTGGCCCTGCGCCAGGTGTGGTGGCGCCACGGCAGCAGCCTGGGGGTGCGGGAGCAGCTGCTGCAGCGCTGGTCGCTGCCGCGCGAGCTCAGCGTGGTGGAAACCCCCTGGGGGCCGGTGCGGATCAAGCGCTCCCGCCGCCCGGATGGCAGCTGGCTCTGCAAGCCCGAAGCCGATGATCTGGCGGAGCTGGCCCAGCGCCACTCCATGGCGATGGAACGGCTGCGGCGGGCGGTGCTGGCGTTGGTCGACGACGATGGCCTCGAGGGGCCAGCGATGGCTCCAGGCGTTGCTCCACCCCAGCCCAGTCCATGATCAACATCCCCCGTTGGCGTGAGCTGTCGCTGCCTGGTGGAGCCCGCCTGTGGGTGACACTGGCCAGCGCCGGTTTCCTGCTGGCGGCCCTGGTGAGCCACGGCCGTCAGCTGCTGCAGCTGAGCCTGGATGCCCAGGGCTGGTGTTGGTTGCTGCTGGGTGTGGGCTTCAGTTTGGTGAGCCTGCTGGCGAATGCGGCCGCCTGGGGCGTGGTGCTGCGCTGGCTTGGGCATCAGCCCCGCTGGAGTGCGGTGGTGGTGCTCTTTCTGGTGTCGAATCTGCGCAAGTATTTGCCGGGCGGTGTGTGGCATCTGCTGGCGCGGGTGCGGGCGCTGCAGGCGCAGGCCAGCCCCGAGTCGCCGGTGCAGGAGCCTCCATTGCGCACGCCCCAGGCTTTGGTGGCGGTGTTGCTGGATCCGCTGCTGGCGGCCGTAGCCGCCTTGGCGCTGGTGCCGTTTGGGGGCTGGCAGGCCGGTTTGGGCCTGTTGTGCCTGCTGCCGCTGTTGGTGTTGCTGCCGCGCTGGCTGAATCCGCTGATGCTGCGGCTGGAGCAACAGCGGGCAAGCCAGCTGGTGGCGCGGGGGCTGCTTGAGGTTGCACCTGAGGAATTGCCCGCTGCCTTGCCTGGCTATCCCTGGCCCCCCCTGCTGGCGGAGCTGGTGTTTGTGCTGCTGCGTTTTGCAGGGTTTGCCTGCTGCGTGCAGGCGTTTGATCTCTCCTTCGCCATCGGTTGGGGAGGCTGGCTGGCAGGTTTTGCCCTGGCCTGGACGGCCGGTTTGGTGGTGCCGGGGGCGCCTGGCGGCCTTGGGGTGTTTGAAGCAGTGCTGCTGGTGCGCCTGGCAGCGGTGGTGCCGGAAGCGCCCTTGCTGGCGGTGGTGATCAGCTACCGCCTGGTGAGCACCCTCGCGGATCTGGTTGCGGCCCTCACTGCCCGGGCTGACCTGGCGGCAGTTCGCAACAGGCGTTACTGTTGAGAACAGCGCCGACTGTTCGCTGATGCCTGCCGTCCCGGCGCCCGATCTTCCCGCTGAGGCGCTGCGCAGCAGCCTGCATGGCCGCGGTCAGCGGCTCACGCCGCAGCGTCAGCGCGTGTTGGCTCTGTTTGAGCGCTTGGGTGAAGGCACCCATCTCAGCGCCGAGGAGGTGCACCAGCGGCTGCTGCGGGCCGAGGAGCGGGTTTCCCTGGCCACGGTGTACCGCACCCTGCGCTTGCTCAGTTCGATGGAACTGCTGCGGGAGCTCGAATTGCCAGAAGGCGGCCGCCGCTTCGAGCTCGCCAGCGATGATGATCACCGCGACCACCACCACCTGGTGTGTGTGCGCTGCGGCCACACTGAAGAGTTTGAGAGCGAAGCGGTGCTCTCGGCTGGCGAGCAGGCGGCGGGCCTGCACGGGTTCCGCCTGCTGGAGTGTGTGCTGAATGTGCGGGCGCTCTGTCCGCGATGCTCAGCTGCGGAATCAGCCCCGGTAACGGTTTGAGCGCACCGGCACCAGCACGGGCTGCATCAAACCGCCGCCACCATTGTCGTCGTCGGAGTCAGCCGCTAGCCAGGCGATCACGCCGGCCAGGGTGATCACGGCAGTGAGCAGGAGCAGATCGGCCAAGGCGCTGGACGCGATTGCCCGCACGCTAGCGGGATCGTCCAGCGCTGGTGTTGCAATCGTTGCCGTTACAGCGGTGCGAATGCCAGAACACCACCGAGCAGCACCAGCAAGCCTGCCGCCAGTTGGTTCATGCGCTGGCTCAGCTGGCGTCCTGCAGCGAAGCTCAGGCCGATGCTGAGGGCCGATGCCATCAGGGCACCCAGCCACCAGCTGGCGGTGCCACTGGCTTCCTGGCCGTGGAGCATGGCGTGCACCGCCACGGCGCTACCCAGCACGCTGGCCAGAGCGGGCAGGGGCTTCTGCAGTTTGTCGCTCAGCAGCAGCGCTGCGCCCACGGCACTCACGGCCAGGGCTGCCAGCACTTCTGCCGCTGGAAGCTCACCACCGAAGCTGCCGAACACGCTGCCCAGCACGGCGCCACCGAGGGCAAAGCCCAGCAGCAGAGGGCCGAAGCGCGCAGCCGTCAGGCCCACGCCCACCAGCAGGAGCAGGTGATCGAGACCCAGCAGCGGGTGCAGGGCTCCGGCCATCACACCGGCATCAGCGCTGCCATGGGCGCCGGCGGGCAGGGCTGACAGCAGGCTGAGACCGAAGCCGGCGGCGCTACTGATCAGAAGGGAGCGGGAAAGCTTGGTGGGCATGGGGCAGGGCCGGTCCGCGCCGGTGCTGAGGGGGTGAATGGATCCAGGAGCGGCGAGCGTTCTGACTGAGAAGCAGGCAGGAGCCGGCTTCATCACAGCTGCGGGACAGTGCCGGAGTGGGGCAGAGGCCTTCCACCGGTCTTTCCTCGTTGCCTCCCCGGGCTGTACCCGGAGAACCGCTCTCTGCAGTATCGCTTCAGGCGAAGCTTTTGCCTGCATCCTTGGCCACGCAGGCCTGGAGCTGCTTGCGCAGCTGGGGATGGTCGAGGTTTTTACCGATCAGCACCAGCTGGTTTTTGCGCTCGGCGGCTGAGCCCCATTCGCTGTCGTCGATCGAGAAGCGTTTGCCGGCCAGGTGGAACACGTGGCGCTTGTCGCTTTCGTTGAACCAGAGGATGCCCTTAGCGCGGAACACACCAGCGGGCAGCTGGTTGTCGAGGAAGTT
>VGPP01000079.1 GCA_016882585.1 Cyanobacteria bacterium M_surface_7_m2_037 | reverse complement strand
CTTGGAACGCTGCGGTCTGCACCAGGTGCTTGAGGGCCGGCAGCAGCAGGATCTGGCTGTCTCCGCAGAAGTCGCTCAGCAGGGCCTGCGTGCGCCGGCTGTCGCTGACGACTCCCCTCTCGAAGTCCGCCAGGATCTGACGCCGCAGCTTCACGCCGAGCTGGTAGTCGTTCATGGCTGAGCGGGGGCCTTCTGCTCAGGAGTCTTGCGCGCCATCCGCCACTGGGCATCCAGGGCCGCCTTCAAGGGCGGGCAGGCCTGAAGGGTGGCGCTGCCGCCTGCGCTGGAGGCAATCAGGGCGCCGAGGGGATCGCGCTCCGGCTCCTTTAGCAGGGCTTCGGCGGCCTTGGGTTGCTGGAGAAGCTGCTGAAACTGCTGCTTGCGTTGGCTGAGGCTGGCCTTGATGCGCTCGGGGGCCGCGCACAGTTGCACCACCTCCCGCTCGATCGGAGAGGGAGTGGGCCTCCGCTGCTGCCACCACCACCAGCCGCCAGCGCCCGCAGCCACGATCGCGATCGCCAGCGCTGCCGGCCCGAGGGCCAGCCGAGTGGAGCGAGGGCCTGAACGCTGAACGATCGCCACAGAAACGTCGTCGCCGCTGCCCTGGGCGGTGATTTCAACCAGGCCCTGCTTCAGGGGATCACCGCTCTCTAGGGCGATCATCTGGCCGCAGAGCTGCAGGAAGTCGCCGTCGGTGGCGCACGACTTGCGGATGCCATCGGTGCTGAGCACGAGGGCCTGGAGCGGATCCGAGGCGCGGAGCTCCTGCAGCTGGGCCCGCTGCCGCCACGCCACCATCACATCCGCTTGGCAGAGGCTGGTGGTCGCTTCGCCGTGACTGCCCTGCAGCGTTTCCTCGCTGAGCAGGTTGGCCTCGCCCGCAGCGCTGATGCCCACCAGATCCCAATCGCCGATGCCGCTGCAGCCCCACCACTGCGGAGCCAGCAGCACAAATCCCAGCGTGCAGCCGTAGACGGCGCTCGAGAAGGGGGTGGTGGCGCTCTCCGGTCTCTGCTGCCAATCCCGTTGCACTGCCTCCAGCCAGCGCTGCTGAATGGCCTCAGGGAGTTCCAGTTGCAACTGCCGCAGCCACTGGTCTCTGTCGCTGAGGGGGGTCTGCTGCAGCGCCGCCTCGACTGACTCCCGCACGGCATTGCAGGCTTGGTTGCTGCCGATGTCGCTCAACCAGTAACGGCTGCCTCCATGCCCATCGGAGACCGCCAGCAGTTGCAGTTGTTGGGGCCCTGAGCCCAGCTGGCAGCTCAGGGAGGCGTCCTGGCAGGGTTTGCCCTGACGCCGGTGGGCAGCGCCGATGACACTGCAGCTGGTGCCGCTTTGCCAGGCCTTGATCACCACACCAGGGGGCCCACGTCATCGGTGGGGTCCAGCAGCGTGGGGGGCAGATCGGGCAGGGGGATGTTGCTGCCGCTCTCCTCGCTCTGGGCGACCCGGCTGGCGGGCATTGAGGCGGCGCCCACCACGGCCGTGGAGGCCCATTGGATGTACTGGGCCAAGGTGGTGGCATTGCTCGCCTGCAGCGGACGGCGCGGGGATTTGCCGCCACGGGCCGGTTCGGGTCCGATGAACTGCTGCAGCACCTCCAGATCCGCGTCATGCCCCATGGCGATCGCTAGGCGCACCGCCTTCTGAGCCCAGGGCTCGCGCATCAGCCGAGAGAGGCCGGCATCGAAGTCATCGGTGGGTTGCCCATCGGAGATCAGCACCAGCACCGGAGGCAGAGCTCGGTCCTCCATCGGAGGCGATTGCAGGGCATCGGCGACCAGCGAGAGGGCTTCCCCCATGGCGGTGATGCCCCCGGCCTCCAGATCCCGCCATTGCAACTCCTGCACGGGGGTGGGCTCCGCCAGATGCCACGCGGCTCCATCGGCGAAACGCACCGCGCGCACCAGCACCCGCGCCTCCGGGTTCTGCTCCGCCACCTCGGCCATGCCCGGCAGCGACTGCCGGATGGCCTGATTGAGGGCCTGCATCTTGCCCTGGGCGGCCATCGAGCCGGAGCAATCGCAGAGATAGATGAAGTGCAGCGGTCGGTTGCTGAGCCGAACGTTGGGGAAAGGCATGGCTTATGGGCGAAGCGTGGTGAGCGGTCCGGCCTCGGTGTGGAGCTGCTGCAGGGCCGCGACATTACAGGTTTTGCCGGGCTCCACTGTGAGGTTTTGTCCGTTGCGCAGCTGTCCGTGCCAGGGGCTGTTGCCGAGGTTGCGCAAACCCAGGATCGAGGCATCGCTGGGATGGGACACCAGAGTGGCGATCGGCTCCTGCAAAGTTTCGCCGAGGTGCGGGTCGAAGTGGTGGCGGTGCAGGGCATTGCCCGCGCAGGCGGCGACGCGACCGTGGGGCATCTGCAGTTGCAGAACTGGCGTCTGGCTGTGGCCGCAGCTCCAGCAGGGGCCAGCGGTCAGCAGCTCTTCGCCGCAGTGCCCGCAGAGTTGCCTCTGATCCAGGCAGCGGCTGAGCACCTGCTTCCACTGCCCGGTGAGCGGCCTCTGGTGGGGCTGCCGCAAGCCGATGCCAAAGCACTGCACAAAAAGCGCCTGCAGCGCTGGCGGGTAGATCGGCCAGGTGAGCAGCGCGGCGGGATGTTCGATCGGATCGGGGCGATTGCGGGAATCGTTCGGGTCAAAGATGAACAGGGCCTCTTCGCCGTAGAGCCGGCGGCGGGCGGGCTCATCCAGGCAGCGAATCGCGAGCTCCATCTGCCCGCGGAAGGGATCGTGGCGGGTGAGCAGGCGAAAGAGCAGCACCGCCAGGCTGAACTGGTCGCTGCTGGCGCTGGGCTTGGCGGCCCCCAGCAGCACTTCCGGTGCCATGAAGCCAGGGGTGCCGAGCACGCTGCCGGCGCTCTGTCCATCCACTTCAACGTTGTCGTTGTCGCAGATCAGGATCGAGCCATCCGAGGGCCTCAGGAACAGATTCCCCAGGGAGATGTCCTTGTAACAGAGCCCCTTGAGGTGCAGTTCATGAAAGGCGTCGGCCAACAGGAAGCAGGCTCTGAGCACGTTCTGCAGGCTGATCTCCAAGCGCCCACCCGCATGCAGGTGGGCCCCCAGATACCCGGAAGGGCGCAGGGGCATCAGGTAGCCAAAGCCAGGCTCGCTGGAGCGGATCAGCGGCCGGCTCTGGTCGCTGGGTTCCAGCAGGGCCATCGGCCAGAGGAAGTCTCCGTTTGGGGCCCCCAGGCGAATGCTCTGCTGCAGGCGCTGCTTCAGGCGGGGGTCACGGGCGATGCAGCTGGGCAGGTACCACTTCAGGGCTAGCTCTTCAACGCCGCTGGACACGGCATACACCTGCCCCTGGGTTCCGCCTCCGAGGGCGCGCAGGATCTGCAGCGGCTGCTCCAGGCCTGCAAAGCTCAGGCTTGAGCCCACCGGCATCAGCCCGTTGCTGGTGCTAGCGGGCATGGCTGCTGCCGGCTCCGATCGCTTTGCGGATGCCATTGCGATGGGCCAGGGCGGTGCGCCGGTTGGAGAACCCATGGCGAAGGGCGCGTCCATCCCGCAGCACCACCATCAGGCTGTGCTGCTTGCGCGACCCCAGCACGATCCAGGCGCTCAGGGCCCCGATCTCCAGCGGCCAGAACAGCAGAGGAAAGGGCAGCAGCAACAGACCCGTCAGGCAGAGCAGCAGCCACCAGCTGAAGATGTGGGGGTGGCGGGGCAGGCTCTGCACCGCGGCCGAGAGGATCTCGGACACCGCCACGGGCTGCCCGTTCACATCAATCTGATTCGGGCGGGACGGGGCCGGCTTCGCTGGCGCCGCCGGTGTCGGAGTGTCGGTGAGCTCAAACACCAGCACCGGGCCCTTGAGGCCCAGACGGATCTCATCGCCATCCCCCAGTCGGCGGCAGCTCTGGATGCGCTGACCCTCGAGGAAGGTGCCATCGCGGCTCTTCCACTCGCACACCAGCCAGCCCTGACTGCTGGAGAAGCGCACCACCGCGTGGTGCTCGGAGACCCCCGTCTGCTGAGCCAGGCAGAGGCGGTTGTTGCTCGCCTGCCCGATGGTCAGGGGTTGCTTGGGATCGAGGGGGGCAGCCTTCTGGCGATCCGCCGCCAGCACCAGACGGGCCTGAGGAGCACTCATCGCTCACCCCGTCGCCGCGCCCACCACAGCCGCCAGTCGTCTTTGAGGTCGTTCCACAGGCCGCCATCGCCATCTCGGTAGGGCATCACCCGCCCGGGGAACAGCACCGCTTTGCTGGCCAGAGCCAGCACGATCAGCACCATCACCAGAAGCACCCAGCCCGGGATGGCCCCAACCCAGGTGTAGGCAAAGAAGGCGCGCAGGGCGTAGAGCCCAATCGTGAGCGCCAACCAGAGGCGAAAGGGTTCCCAGGGATCCCGCTGGCTCTGCACCGAATCGACCGGAGGATCGCTGGACTTAGCCTATGGCCGGACTGCATCCGTCGCCTGATCCCTTCCTCGCGCCTGGATTCCATCGCCTCGCCCGCCGTGCGAGAGGTCTGGAGGCGGTTCGCACGCGCAGCGTTCAGGGGACCCTGGCGAGAGCGACCCGCCGCGATGCGTGCGTGCATGCCCGATCTGCGGGCCCACCAGGCCAGGCTTGAACTCTGGGCCGCGGGCCAGAAGCTCCAAGAGCTGGAGCTGGAGAACAGCCGCTATCGCCTGGGGCGCGATCCGGCCTGTGAACTCCCCCTCAGCGATCCCGGCCTGAGCCGGGTGCACGCCATCCTCGAGAAGTTGCGTCCGAGCGATCGCGACTTCGCCCTGGAGGATTTCAACTCCTCCAATGGTTTGTTCCACCGCGACCGGCGCATTCGCTGGATCCATCTGCGTGATGGCGATGCGGTGCAGCTCGGATCCCCCCTCAAGGGAGAGGCCCCGGAGCTGCGCTACAGCCATCCCCGCAGCCCCCTGGAGCAGGCGGTGCATCTGCTGGGGGTCACGGCCCTGGCCGGTTCCGCCCTGCTGGTGAGCGGCATGCTGCTGGCGGCGAGCGTTGGTGGCGGCTCAAAGATCCGCTCCATCTCCGGGCCGGTGAAGATCTTTGCGGCCGATGGCCAGCAGGTTGATGCCAAGGAGGGATCCTCCACGGCACTGCCCTCGCTGCAGGCCTACCCCCTGCATCTGCGGCAGGCCCTTCTGGCCTCCGAGGAGGCCCGCTTTGGCTGGAACAGTGGGATTGATCTGTTCGGCACCCTGCGCTCAGCGCTGCTGGGCAGCGGCGGTGGCAGTGGTCTCACCCAACAGGTGGCCCGCATGGTTTATCCGGAGGTGGGCCGCGATCTGAGCCTCACCCGCAAGTTGCGGGAGCTGTGGGTGGCCCTGCAATTGGAGGTGGGATTTAGCAAGAACCAGATCCTCAAGCTCTATCTCGATCGCGCCCATCTCGGCCTGGGCACCGACGGCTTTGAGCAGGCCTCGCAGCTCTATTTCCGCAAGTCGGCCAGCGCGCTGGATGTGGCCCAGTCCGCCTTTCTGGTGGGTCTGCTGCCCAGCCCCAACGGCTACAGCCCCTGCAATCTCAAGGACCCCGGCGCTGGTCTGGAGCGCCGCAACCTGGTGCTCAAGCTGATGCATGAGCAGGGCTGGCTCTCCGACCAGGGCCTGATTGATGCGCAGCGCCGGCCCCTCAACATCGATCCCTCCGCCTGCCGCGAGTCGACCTTCAGCAGCTATCCCTTCTTCAGTGACTACGTGCTGGCTGAGCTGGAGGGCACCCGCTTCGGCCTCAACCTCAGCGATCCCGACGTTGGCGGGAACTATGCGGTGATCAGCACGATCAACCCGAAGCTGCAGCAACTGGCCCAGGAGCAGCTGAAGCGTTTCCTCGAAGGTCCGGCGGCGGCGGCAGGGCTCACCCAGGGGGCCCTGATCAGCGTGAACACCGAGACCGGCGACATCCTGGCCTATGTGGGCGGAGGCGATTACAGCCGCTCAAGCTTCGATCGGGTCCAGGCCCTGCGGCAGCCCGGCTCCACCTTCAAGCTGTTTCCGTTTCTCGCGGCCCTCACCGCCGGCCTTTCACCCCAGGCGTCGATCTCCTGTGCACCCCTCGACTATGTCGGTGGCTGCCGTCACGGCGGCGGCAGCACCAGCGTGATCGCGGGGTTTGCGGGCTCTGAAAATGTCGTGGCCCTGCGGGTGGCTGAGCGGGCGGGCTTCTCCCAGGTGCTGAAACTGGCCCGCCGCCTGGGGATCAGCACCCCCCTCGATGCCGACTACAACACGATGCTTGGCGGCCGGGAAACCTATCTGTATGAGCTGGCCCGGGCCTATGCGGTGGTGGCCAATGGCGGCCGCTCGGTGCCGATGCATGGGGTCAGTCGGATCTACGACCTGGGCATCTGCGGCTCAATCAAAAGCCTGGATCGCTGCCCTGAGCGCGGTGTGACCACGCCGATCGGGGAGACCTCCCGGCAACTGATCCGCCCCGAGGTGGCGGCCACGATGGATCAGATGCTGGCGGCCGTGGTGCAGAGCGGCACAGGACGAGCCGCTGGGGTCGTGGCCGATGCCCGCGGCAAGACCGGCACCACCAACAATGGCGTGGATGCCCTGTTCATCGGCTATTCCCCCTCGTTGAAGATCCTCACGGCCATCTGGATGGGCAATGACGACAACAAGCCCGCCAGCGGTGCCAGTGGAGCCTTGGTGGCGGAACTCTGGGGGCGCTACATGCAGCAGGCCGCTACAGCAGTTCCCCCAGCCGGCTGATCAGGGCCCAAAGCAGGCCAAGCAGAAATCCCCAGCTGCAGCTGGAGCTCAGCAGGCGTTGCAGGGGCGTGCTCTGCTCATCGGGGTCCTGGCGGGGCAGCTGCCAGCCCAGTTGCAGTGATCCGTAGAGCAGCAGGAGCACCCAGACAGGAATGCTCAGCCCTCCGGCCTGGAAATCATGCAGCTTCCAATGCAACAGGCTCGAACCGCAGGCCAGGCCAATCAGGGCGCTGAGCGGCCCGGAAGCTCCACTCCAGATTCGGCTGATCCGCCAGCGCTGGGCGCAGACCACCGACAGGCTCAAGCAGGCCAGGGCGGTGAGGCTGTAGCGCAGCACCACATCTCCAAGCTGCAGCGGTGAGGCGCCGAGGATGATCAGCAGCAGGATCAGATTCAGGCTGGCCTCCAGGCCGTTGCAGTGGATCCAGGCCTGAGAGATCCAGCGCCAGACATCCCTGGGGTTGCTGGATTGTTCGCTGGTGAGGCTCCATTGACGCCGCATCCAGCGCGTCGGCCCCAGGCTGATGGCCTGCAGCAGCCCAAGGCTGACCACCAGCACCATTCCTCCGCTCCAGCCCCAACCCTCGAAGATCAGCCGATCCAGCTCCTGAGCGAACCAGCCCAGTACCAGCGCTCCGCAGGCGGCCAGTGCCAGGCCTGGTGCCAGCGCCTCGAACTCCTCCTGGTGCTGAGGCCTTCTGGTTTGGGTGGCGGGCTGGGCTGG
>VGPP01000078.1 GCA_016882585.1 Cyanobacteria bacterium M_surface_7_m2_037 | reverse complement strand
TATCAAAGGTCTGCACGATGGTGCGAGGTGCATCACCTTGCATGAATTCCGGTCTGCTTCACACCATGCAGGCCTTCGCCAGCAGCCTGCCTCTGCGCGTGCTCAAGTCTGGCGAGGTGTTGTTTGAAGCGGGTGAACCGGGGGCGACCATTTTCTGCCTGCTCACCGGTGCCATCGAGCTCGAATGGGGTGGTGATGCTCCTGAGCTGTTTGGCCCTGGCGATGTGGTGGGTGTGGGTGCCTTGGTGAGCGATAACCACCGCCGCCATGGCACCGCCCGTGCCCTCGAGCCCACGGAATTGATTGAGCTGGGCCGCGAACAGTTTCTCTTTGCGGTGCAGGAAACACCCCTGTTTGCGATCGAGCTGATGGCCAGCTTGGAGCGGAGGCTGCGCGGTCTGGAAGGCTGAGCCTGCTTCGCCGTTAACGACGCGGCGCTGTCCAGTCTTCAAACCAGCCACGCCGCCAGAGGTAAATCGCCTGCATGCTCGCGATGGTTCCCATCAACACCAGCGAAGCGATGTAGCCATAGCGCCAGTGCAGCTCGGGCATGTTGTCGAAGTTCATGCCATAGATGCCAGCAATGAAGGTGAGGGGCGCAAAGATCGTTGACACGATCGTGAGCGTTTTCATGATCTGGTTCATGCGGTTTCCAGTGCTCGCCATGTGCGCTTCGGTTACGGCATCGCACTGATGGCGCAGGATTTCGCAGCTTTCAAAGATCTGCTCCACGTTCTGAGCCATTTCCTGAAATCCCTGCAAACCATCAGGTCCCATCACCGGCTGGTTCTGGCGCAGAAACAACAGGATCTGATGCCGCAGCGGCCAGAGTTGCTGGCGGATCCGGCGCAGGTTGGCTCTGAGCTGATAGGCCCTTGTGAGCACCCGTGGCCGCGGATCCCGTAGCGCCGCTTCCTCGAGATCATCGAGCCGATTAGCCATCTGCTCGAGCATCGGGAAGATGCCATCGAGGATGCTATCCACCATGTAGTGGAGAAGATCATCGAGATCTTCGGCTGCAGCCACAGGGCTTTTCTGCATCAGCCAATCGGTGAGCGAGGCGAAGGGGTCGCTGCTCGGTGCTTCTTCGATCGAGATCAGGCAGTTGTGGGTGAGCAGCATGCTCACCTGATCGCTCGTGAGATTGAGGGGGTCTTTGGAGAAGCGCAGCCGATGTAGCACCACCGCGATCACATCACCCATCGAATCCACGCGGGTGGATTGCGGTGTGTCGAGCACCAGCGGGCTGAAGGCTGCCGGAATCCGGCAGAGCTCCAGGGCTTCACGGATCCGATGCGGCTGCCCCATGCCGCTCACCCGCAGCCAGATCGGCACGCGCTGGCTGAGCAGATCCTCGAGCTGCTCCCGATCATTGAGACGGCACAGCTGAGGCCCCTGCGGCCAGAGCACCAACGCCGAAAAGGTGGTGGTTGCCCGTCCGCCCGCCAGGTACAGGCTGTTGGGCATCTGGCCCGGACGTTCCTCCAGGCGGCGCGAATCCAGCGAGCCGGGCGTGGGCCTCAATTGGGGGAGGCTCTGCATCCGTCCATGCACGCAACCACCGGCAAGGTAGCGAGCTGATCTGAACCCGCCGATGTGAGCCGGAGCACGGAACAGCGGTGTTGCCTGCCACAGCCCTGCAGCGGCACATCGATTCGAATACAGCCACGCCGGGAAGCCTTTTCATGCAGAGCGTTCGCATCTGGCTGCCGCCGGTGGTTTGCTGCATGGCCATCCAGGGCTTCTGGTTGGGCACGCTGCGCATGCTGAACCCCTATGCCACACCGGCAGATCTTCAGGATCTGCATCGGTTCGGAGGCAAAACTGCGCCTACGCTGAACACAAGCGCCCTGAAGCCCCGTGTCTGACACGCCAAGCCTGGAGGCTGATCTACGAAGCCTGGAGTGCTTTCGCGATTGGTTGCAATCTCTGGTTGCCGCTCAGCAACCGCTTGAAGAGTGGGCCATGAGCGCTGAAGAGCTGCGTCAGCGTTGGTTGCCCAAGCTGGCTGAGCGCCCGGCAACATCCAGTAGCCGCCTCTATTTCTGAACCGCAGGCCGCGGCTGATTTAACCGGCTATGCATTGAGCCAGAGAATGGCTGAGTTGGCGATGGAATTGCCTGTAATCGCCGCTGCTGAGGATCGTTCGGCGGGTTGGCTCGTGGCGTGAAGCGGCCTGAAGCAGGCTGAACAGCATCAAGGCCTCCTGTTGATTGAGGCAAAGCAGGTGTTCCTTTTGGCGCAGCAATGCTGCGCTGCAGTTGGTCAGTGTAGACAGCTTCACGCAGGAAGACTTTTTCCAAGGAACGTAGCAGTGCTTCCGCCTCACTCCGAATCCATAACCACCCCTTAACTCCTTAACCTCCCCGATGTGTTCAGAGTGAGCCTTTCGCTGTTGCCCTGTGGGTGATCTGGATCGATCAACACCTGTAAGCACCGAATCTTGTGGCTCTTTTGCCGCATCGTTGCTCGAGCAGCGGGCGCGTCGATTGGTGGCTCTGCAGCTCGATGTGCTCGCTGATCGCGATCCTGAGCCCTTGCATCAGATGCGGGTGTGCTGCCGCCAGCTGCGCAGCACGGTGGAGCAATTTGCGGCGGCGCTGGTTCTGCCTGAACAGGTTTCGGCGCAGCGCCTGGCCCGGATCGGCTCCGATCTGGGGCTCAGCCGTGATCTCGATGTGATGCGCCACCGCCTTGACCAGCACTGGCTGCCCTTGCTGCCGGAGCGGGAACAGGCCTCCTTGCGCAAGCTGCTCAAGCAGCTCAAGCGTGAGCGCAAGCTGGCCTTCGCGATCACAACCGACACGCTTAAGGGGCGCCGCTACCTCAAATTGCTGGCGCGGCTGCAGCTCTGGTTGCGAGAGCCGGCCTTCACGGCCATGGGCGAAGAGCCGATGGCAGCTTGGTTCCCGCAATTCCAGCAGGTGGTGTTGGCTGGAGTCTTCACCCTCCCGGGCTGGTGGGTGGAGCGGCCCCATGAGCCCGATGGCGCGATGGCCCTCCATCAGCTGCGGCGCCGGATCAAACGGGCCCGCTACGGCCTGGCCAACCTCAGCGCTCTTGCCCCTGAGGTCTTTCAGCCCTGGCTGTTGCAGTTCAAGCGCATGCAAACGGCCCTGGGAGATCTGCAGGATCTGCGGGTGTTGGTGCTCACCCTCGAGCGCCTGCTCGAGGAACGGCACGATGCCGCACTCCCGGTTCTCTGCAGCCTGATCTGTGAAGCCCGCGATCAGGCCTGGTTGCGCTGGCTCGAGGCGTCCGGTGAGCTGCGCTCCCCCGCAGGTCGCCAGCAGCTGTTGCAGCTTCAGCTCAACACCTAACCCAGCCTTAACCGTGCCTCTACCCGAGCTTTGCTCAAGCGCTGGTGATGCTCCATACAGTCCGCGGGTCCCGTCGGCACAACAGCTCGATGGTTTACACACCAAGTGGTCAGCAGGGTCTTCGCAGCTCGCTGGAAGAGGTGTATCAGCGCCGTGATCTTGTGCATCTCGGCGCCGGCAGCAAGGTTCCCCTGCTGCGTAATCACGTGTGGCTCGTCACCCGCGGCATGGTCAAGCTCAGCTGCATGAATGAGCAGGGCGACGATCTGCTGCTCGGCCTGGCCGGCCCCAACGAGATCTTTGGTGAACCCCTCACCAACATTGATCTCTACGAAGCCACCACCATCGGCGACAGCGATCTGCTCTGTCTGCCGATGGACGAGATCGAAGCCACGCCCCATCTCGCCGTCACGCTCGTGCGGGCGATGACCAGCCGCATGCGTCAGTCGGAAGCACTGATCGCGCTGCTGGGTCTGCGGCGCATCGAGGAGCGGGTGCGCGGTTTCCTCGAGCTGCTGGCTCAGGATTACGGCCAGCCCTGTGAGCAGGGTCTGCTGCTCAACCTTCGCCTCACCCATCAGGACATCGCTAATGCCCTGAGCACCACGCGCGTCACCGTGACCCGCGTGCTCGGCCTGCTGCGGGAGGAAGGCTGGTTGCAGCTCGATGAGCAGCGCCAGCTGGTGGTGAGCCACCTGCCCCGGGGCTGAGGGTTCAGGCGGCGCGCGGCACGAGTAATTCGAGCAGCGCGCCGCCATCGGGGTGATTGCTGGCCCGCACCATCCCCCCTTGCGACAGCGCGATCTGCTGCACGATCGCCAGGCCCAGGCCGCTGCCGCTGCGTGGGGAACGGGCGCGGGCGGGGTCGCCCCGGTAGAAGCGCTGGAACATGCGCTCCAGATCCGTGTCGCTCAGGCCCGGTCCGTGGTCCCGCACCGACACCATGCACCAGCGGTTGCGGGCACAGATCTCCACCTCGATGCTGGCTTGATCGGGGCTGTAGCGCAGGGCGTTGTCGAGCAGGTTGAGCAGGGCCTGGTGAAAGCGGGCCGGATCGATCGCCGCGAGCTGCGGCCCTGCTTCGCGCTCCTGGTGCGCCGCGTTCACCCGCAGCTGCACACCCCGCTCCAGGGCCAGCGGCTCCAACATCGTCCACACCCGGCTCAGGAGCGCCTCGGGATCCACTGCGGCCTGCGGGCTTGCTTCTGTGAAGGGGGTGTTGTCGAGGCGCGAGAGATCGAGCAGGTCGCTCACCAGCACCTGCAGCCGTTCCAGTTCCCGCTGCAGCCGCTGCACCAGCACCGCCTGCCGCCCTTCGGCCTTGAGGGCAAGGCTGTCACCCACCAGCCGCAGGGCGGTGAGCGGTGTTTTCAGCTCATGGGCCACATCGCTCACCCATTGCTCCTGGCGCTCCAGCTGGCTTTCCAGCGGATTGCGCCCCTGCAGCACCACAGCCACCCAGCCGTCATCGCCGGGCATCACGCGCACATCAAGGTTGCTGGTGCGCAGCGGCCAGGAGCCGCGCTGGGGCATGCCCTTGTCGCGCGCCAGATTCACCAGATGCAGCAGTTCATCAGAAGGATCCAGCAGCGCAAAGGGCTCACCCCGTAGCGCCAGGCTGGAATCCTCGAGCTCGAGCAGCAGTTCGGCGCGGGTGTTCAGGGCGGCGATGCGGTTGTCGCCATTGAGCAGCAACCATCCCTGCGGCACCTCCTCCATCCAGGCGCGCAACTGGGCCTCAGGTGGATCGAGGGGTTTTTGGCTGCGCCGCCGGCGCCGCTGCAAGCGCGGCCGGCGGCGCAGCCACCACCCCACACTGCCGCCTGCGGCAGCACCGATCAACAGAGCCAGGGCGGTTTCCTTGCTCACCCGTTAGCCGAAGCGATAGCCGAAACCGCGCACGGTGACCAACTTGGCGG
This sequence comes from Cyanobacteria bacterium M_surface_7_m2_037, assembly GCA_016882585.1. GTDB lineage: Bacteria > Cyanobacteriota > Cyanobacteriia > PCC-6307 > Cyanobiaceae > Vulcanococcus. The sequence goes on along the minus strand of VGPP01000078.1, from coordinate 2,205 downwards.
GATTGGAGGGGTCGTCTTCGATCTTTTCGCGCAACCAGCGAATGTGCACATCCACCGTTTTGCTGTCGCCGATGTAATCCACGCCCCACACCTGCTCGATCAGTTGCTCGCGGCTCCACACCCGGCGCGGGTTCTGCATGAACAGCTCGAGCAGCTTGTATTCCTTCGGCGAAAGGCGGATGTCGATGCCATCGCGGGTCACCCGGCATTCACCGGGGTAGAGCAGCAGATCGAGATGCTCGAGACTGCTGGTGGTGGGCAGGGGCGTGCGCTGGCGGCGCAGCAGGGCCCGGCAGCGGGCCACCAGTTCACGCATGCCAAAGGGCTTGATCAGGTAATCGTCGGCGCCCACTTCAAGCCCGAGCACCCGATCGGTTTCGGTGTCGCGGGCACTCACCACCAGGATCAGCGGCGGGGTGCTGCCCTGGCGCAGCTGGCGGCAGAGATCGAGACCGTTGATGCCCGGCAGCATCAGATCGAGCACCACCAGATCAAAGCTGTCGCGGCTGAGCAGGTCCCAGGCGCTGCGGCCGTTGGTGGCGGCCGTTACGGCGAAGCCCTCCATCTCCAGGGCTTCAGCCACGGTTTCGCGGATGGTGTCGTCGTCCTCCACCACCAGCAGCCGGGTGGTGGGGGTGGCGTCGTCAACCTGATTCATCCCTCAATTCTGGGCGTGAACCCTTGTGTTGCCCGATACCAGACGTCAGTCGGCGTGAGCATCCGGCTGGAGGCTGCACTGGGTGAGGGCCGGGTCGGTGAGCCGCTCCAGCACCCGCTGAAGGTCCACCGGAGAGAGTTCACCGTTCTGGCCCCATTTGAGGCTGGTGCTGGAGCCGGCTTCGCGAGGTGTGGGTGCTGGAGCCGGCTTCGCGAGGTGTGCCCTCGCCAGAGGGGGAGAGATCGGCGCTCATGCCGCTCGTTCTGTGCTGGAACGCACACTAAAGCCGCTTGGGGCTGTCGTGCTTGTGTTGTGCACCAGCCCCTCGATGGCATCAGGCGGCCTTGAGCTCCGCCGGGTGGTACGGGATGAAGTGCGCCTTGCTGGTGCCGCAGATCGGGCAGCTCCAGTCGTCGGGGATGGCTTCAAAGGCGGTGCCGGCTGCGATGCCTGAGTCGGGGTCGCCCACGGCGGGGTCGTAGATCACGCCACACACCTTGCAGATCCACAGGCCGCTCAGCGGCTCGTTGGTTTCGCCGGCTGTGCCTTTGCCCTGCAGCGCCTCGAGGGCAACGCTGTAGCGATCGGCGTGGTGGTGCTCCACAGGGGTGAGCAGGCCGAAGTTGTGGGCCGCGGTGCGGAAGATGCCGGCGTGCTCCTGGGATTCGCTGATCTGCTCGTTGAATTCCGCTTCGGCGCCGCTGTCGCGGTCGGCGCGGGCCTGGGCGGCGAATTCGGGGTACATCGTTGTGTACTCGTAGGTTTCGCCCTCAATCGCCAGCTCCAGGCAGCGGCTCAGCACGGCCTGCTTTTGTGCATCGCTGAGGCTGTCGGGATCGTCGACGACGAGCTCTGGGTGCATCAGCCGGAAGTGGGCAAAGGCGTGCTCGGTTTCCTGAGTGGCGGTATCGCGGAAGAGCTTGGCCAGCTCACGGTTCCCGATCTGCCTGGCCACATCAGCGAAAAACAGGTATTTGCGATTGGCCATGCTTTCGCCGCCGAAGGCGGCTTCGAGGTTGGCCTGCGTGGCGGGTTTGGAGAGATCCATGGATGGGAGCGTTTGCGGAATGCGTGTGTGCTGGTGGAAGCATAACTTGTCTTAAGCGGAGTCGGTACGACTTCGATGAAGCTCCAGGCGTGGTCAGCTGCGTCAGCTCTGGTTAGATCTGGGACAGCTCTTCAAATCCCAGGGTCATGGGTCATCACCAGGTGTTGATCGTGGGCGGTGGTGCGGGCGGCATCACCGTGGCCGCGCGCCTCAAGCGCTTCCGCCCCAGCCTGGATGTGGCGATCCTCGAGCCCTCCAGCGAGCACTACTACCAACCGGGTTGGACGCTGGTGGGCGGTGGTGTGTTCACCGTGGCCCAGACCCGCCGCCAGGAAGCGGATCTGATTCCAGCGGGCGTCACCTGGATCCGCGAGGCCGTGGCCGGCTTCGATCCTGACCACAACAGCGTGAGCACCAGCGGCGGCCAGACCCTCACCTACGACGCCCTCGTGGTGGCCACCGGCCTCAAGCTCAATTGGGATGCGATCAAAGGGCTGCC
>VGPP01000077.1 GCA_016882585.1 Cyanobacteria bacterium M_surface_7_m2_037 | reverse complement strand
GAGGATGACGAGACCGCTTGCCATTTCTAGGGTTTAGGCCAGTGAGGCCCTGGGGCCGGAGGTCGGATGGCCAGGCAATTCAGCCAGGAACGGCTACGGGTACGGCCCAGCTCCCGCGAAGAAGCCGTGGTGAGCAGAGCCCGTGAGCACTTCGAGCGCACTTTGATCAGCAGTCGGGGTGAGCTGGTGGGATCCGTTGCCGCCCTCAGCCATCCCGGCGGCAAAGACCAGGCCCTCAATTACGACGAGGTGTTCCTGCGGGACAACGTGCCCGTGATGCTGCTCCTGCTGGTGCAGGGGCGTTTCGCCATCGTGCGCAACTTCCTGGAAACCTGCCTGGAACTGCAGAGCAGCGCCTACCAAACCCGTGGCGTGTTCCCCACCAGCTTTGTGGAGGAAAACGGCGTGCTGGTGGCGGATTACGGCCAGCGCTCCATTGGCCGGATCACCTCGGTGGACGCCAGCCTGTGGTGGCCCGTGCTCTGTTGGCTCTATGTGCGCCGCAGCCGCGACTGGGACTTCGGGGCCAGTCAACGGGTGCAGCGCGGCGTGCAACTCCTGCTCGATCTGGTGCTGCACCCCACCTTCGAAGGCACGCCGGTGCTGTTTGTGCCGGATTGCGCCTTCATGATTGATCGCCCCATGGATGTGTGGGGAGCCCCCCTGGAAATTGAGGCGCTGCTCTACGGCTGCCTGGGCAGTTGCTGCCAGCTGATGGCTCTGGCACAGAAGAGTCACAACAGTCGGCTGCTGGAGCAACGGCTGGTGCTCACCCGTGAGTGGAAGCACGAGCTACGGCGTTATCTGCTCAAGCACTACTGGGTGACGAGCAAAACCATGCAGGTGCTGCGGCGCAGACCCACCGAGCAGTACGGCGACACCCAGATGCTGAACGAATTCAACGTGCAACCGCAGGTGATCCCCCCCTGGCTGCAGGACTGGTTGGAAAACCGGGGCGGCTACCTGATCGGCAACATGCGCACCGGCCGGCCGGACTTTCGCTTCTACAGCCTGGGGAATTGCCTGGCCTGCCTGTTCGAGCTGATCACCGCTCCGCAGCAGCGCGCCCTGTTCCGGCTGGTGCTGCACAACCGCGAGCACCTGATGGCGCAGATGCCGATGCGGATCTGCCACCCCCCCCTGGAAGGGAACGAGTGGAGTGAGAAAACCGGCTCCGATCCGAAGAACTGGCCCTGGAGCTATCACAACGGTGGGCACTGGCCCAGCCTGCTCTGGTATCTGGCGGGAGCCTTGCTGCTGCATGAACAGCGCTATCCCCAGGCCGATGTACTGCTGATGGGACAGATGCGGGCCATGCTCGAGGAGTGCTACTGGATGCAGCTCAACCAGCTGCCCCGCCAGCAATGGGCTGAATACTTTGATGGTCCGACCGGTACCTGGGTGGGGCAACAGGCCCGCACCTACCAAACCTGGACCATCGTGGGATTCCTGATGCTGCACCATCTGCTGCGGGTGAATCCCAGCGACGCCGGCCTGCTCGACATCAACCGCGACTGACGCCCCATGCGGCGGGCATGAAAAAACCCCAGCCAGTGGCCGAGGTTTCACGAATCAGCGTTCTGGATGAACCGGAATACCCAGATCAGAACAGGCCGAGGGTGAGGGACTTATCGATGGGCAGAGCAGCACCGATGCCCAGGTAGATGGTGAACACGGTTCCGAACAGGAAGGCAGCCATGGCCACCGGACGACGGAAGGGGTTCTGGAACTTGTTGAAGCTCTCGATGAAGGGGATCAGCATCAGACCCAGAGGAATCATGGTCTGAAGGGCGATGCCCAGCAGCTTGTTGGGAACAACCCGCAGGATCTGGAACACCGGGTAGAGGTACCACTCGGGCAGGATCTCCAGCGGAGTGGCGAAGGGATCAGCCTTATCGCCGAGCATGGCGGGATCGAGCACGGCCAGGCCCACCAGACAGGCGAGGGTGCCCAGGATCACCACCGGGAAGATGTAGAGGAGATCGTTGGGCCAGGCGGGTTCGCCGTAATAGTTGTGACCCATGCCCTTGGCCAACTTGGCCCGCAGCTTGGGATCGCTCAGATCAGGCTTCTTGAGGACGTGCATGACAGTGACCAGTGAAGGGTCTGTGGGATTCCCAGTGTGGAAAGGCTAGAAACCGCCCTGGGGGTAGCGGAGCTGCCAAAGAAGGAGGTTTGAGAGTTCGCAACAAACGAACCCTCAGGACCCATCACAAGGGACCGGAGATGCCCTGCTTCCGGATCATCAGGAAGTGGATGAGCATGAACACGGCCAGCAGCCAGGGCATCACGAAGGTGTGCAGGCTGTAGAAGCGCGTGAGGGTGGACTGGCCAACGCTCTCGCCGCCGCGCAGGAGCTCCACCATGAAGTCGCCCACCACGGGAACAGCAGCCGGAACGCCGGACACGATCTTCACGGCCCAGTAGCCCACCTGATCCCAGGGGAGGGAGTAGCCGGTGACACCGAAGGACACGGTGATCACAGCCATGGTGACGCCGGTGATCCAGGTGAGCTCACGGGGGCGCTTGAAGCCGCCGGTGAGGTACACGCGGAACACGTGCAGGATCAGCATGAGCACCATCATCGAGGCGCTCCAGCGGTGCACGGAGCGGATCAGCCAGCCGAAGCTGACGTCGGTCATCAGGTACTGCACCGAGGCATAGGCCTCAGTCACGGTCGGCTTGTAATAGAAGGTCATCGCGAAGCCGGTCGCGAACTGAACCAGGAAGCAGACCAGGGTGATGCCGCCCAGGCAATAGAAGATGTTGACGTGGGGCGGCACGTACTTCGACGCGACGTCGTCAACGATTTCCTGGATGTCCAGGCGCTCGTTGAACCAGTCGTAGACGGGCGATGACTTTCCGCCGGAGGCGGGCGAGGAATTCGCCATGCAGCGAGAGGGTTTGGTTGGCAGAGTCTACCGATCACCTCCGGGGGCCCGTGAGCGCTGCACAGCCTGTGACAACGATGGCTCAGCGCATCCAGCGACTGATGTGGGCCCTGCTCTGCGGCCTGCTGCTCACCAGCTGGAACGCCGCTCCCGCCCTGGCCCTCAACGACGGGCAGCAGTTGGTGGTGGAGAGCTGGCGGCTGGTGAACCAGAGCTACGTGGATCCCGAGCGCTTCGAAACCATCCACTGGAAGCGGCTGCGGCAGAAGGCCCTGGAGCGGCCCATCCAAACCAGCGCCGACGCCTACGACGCCATCGACTGGATGCTCTCCCCCATCGGCGACCCTTACACACGCCTGCTCCGCCCAGCGGATTTCACCGCGCTCAAGGCCAGCACCCAAGGGACCGTGAGCGGCGTGGGGCTGCAACTGGGCATCCCCAAGGACGACACCGCTGTGGTGGTGATCGCCCCCCTGGAGGGTTCACCCGCTTTTGAAGCCGGCATCGTGAGCGGCACAGAACTGCTGCGGGTGGATGGCACCCCCACCGCCGAGCTGGGGCTGGAGACCACGGCGGCACGGCTGCGCGGCGCCGAAGGGACGGCCGTGTTGCTGGAGATCAAAACGCCCGAGGGCCGAACCAAGGAGCTGGAGCTGCGGCGCAGGCAAGTGGATCTGCTGCCGGTGCGCTCGCGCCTGATCGAGCGCGAGGGGCACCGGCTGGGTTATCTACGGATCACGCAATTCGCCGAACCGGTGCCGCAGCAGGTGGCGGCCTCCCTGGAGGCGCTGCAGCAGCAGGGCATTGAGGCACTGGTGCTCGATCTGCGCAACAACTCCGGCGGCCTGGTGAGCGCAGGGCTGGCCGTGGCCGATCAACTGCTCGATGGCGCTCCGATTGTGGAAACCCGCAACCGCGAAGGGTTCAGCGATCCCCAGCAAGCCAACCGCGGCCAGCTCTACAGCGGGCCCATGCTCACCTTGGTGAATGGCGGCACCGCCAGCGCCAGCGAAATTCTGGCGGGCGCCCTGCAAGACGATGAACGCTCCCAGCTGCTGGGCAGCCGCACCTTCGGCAAAGGGTTGATCCAAACGTTGATCGGCCTGGGCGGCGACGGCAGTGGCCTCGCGGTGACCGTGGCCCGCTACGTGACGCCCAGCGGCCGCGACATCCAGAACCTGGGCATCGAGCCGGATCAGCCCCTACCCCAGCCGGAGCCCCTCGACCCCGGTGGCCCGGGCGACCCCTGGCTGAGCACAGCCCTCGATCAACTGGAACAGCAGCTGGAGCCCACGCTCTGATGGCATCCCGCACGTATCACGATCCCCTGCATGGCGCCATCCGGCTGGATCAGGAGCACCCCGCCGAAGCGCTCGCCATTGCCCTGATCGATACCGCCCCCTTTCAGCGCCTGCGGCGCATTCGGCAGCTGGGCCCGGCTTACCTCACCTTTCATGGCGCCGAATCCAGCCGTTTCACCCATTCCCTGGGGGTGCTGGATCTAGCCCGCCGCGCCCTGCGGGAGCTATGCCGGTTTCAGCCCGAGCTCGAGCAACACAGCGGACTGCTCTACGCCGCGGCCCTGCTGCACGACGTGGGACATGGCCCCCTCAGCCATTCCGGCGAGGAAATGTATGGGCTGCACCACGAAGCGTGGTCGGCCCGCCTGGTGCGCGACCATCCGAGCCTGCGTGAACCACTGGAGCGATTCGCGCCCGGCACCGCCACGGCCGTGGCTGATCTGCTAGAGCGGGGCCGCTCGCCCAGCCCCGCCATCAAGGCCCTGGTGAGCAGCCAGCTGGATTGCGACCGCCTCGACTACTTATTGCGCGATAGCTACAGCACCGGCACGAGCTACGGCCAGCTGGATCTCGAGCGGATCCTCTCCAGCCTCACCCTCGCGCCCGACGGCAGCCTGGCCTTGCACCCCAAGGGACTGATGGCGGTGGAGCACTACCTGGTGGTGCGCAACCTGATGTACCGCAGCGTGTACAACCACCGGCTCAATGTGGTGTGCAACTGGTTGCTCAGCCGCTGCATCAGCCTGGCCCGCCAGCTGGGCCCGGCACGGGTGTGGGCCGATGCGGTGATGCAGCGCTGGCTATGGCATCCCAAAGAGCTCAGCCTCGAGAGCTTCCTCGGCAACGATGACCACCGCACCGGCTATCACCTGCAGCGCTGGAAGGAGGAAGGGCCCGAGGAGCTGCAGGAGCTCTGCAGGCGCCTGCTGGATCGGCGCCTGCTCAAGGCCAGTGATGTGCATCGCTTGAGCCGCGAGCGGCGGCTGGAGCTCCTGGCCCTCGCCCAGCGGCTCAGTGCAGCAGCCGGGCTGAACCCCGATCTGTGCTGCGGTTTGCAGAGTCAGCAGAATCGCGGCTACCACCCCTACCGCGGCGGGCTACGGCTGTGGGATGGCCAGCAGCTCACTGCCCTGGAGCAGCGCTCGCGGCTGGTGAGCAGCCTGAGCACCCCCAGCGAAAGCGCCTGGTTGATTCATCCCGCCGAGGTGGCCAAACCCCTGCGGGATCAGCTGGCTGTGGAAGCCGGCGGCGAAGGTTCTTAAGTTGCAGCCCATGCAAGCCGAATTGCACCACCTGCAGCTCACGGCCCAGGCCCGCAGCAACGCCTCAGCCCTGGAGGAGCTGGCCGCCTGGTTGAGCAGCGCTGAAGCGCCGGCAAAGCTCTGGCTTCACTGCGCCGATCGTGTGCTGAACCTGCCGGAGCTGCGGGCGATCCAAGGGCGTGCTGGCGAGGCGGGTATCGAGCTGGTGCGCGTGCAGGCCAACACAGCCCTGGGCCTGGTGGCCGCAGCCGCCCTGGGGCTGGAAACCAGCCTTGAGCCAGCCGCTGCCACCACTGAGCAGGCTGGGCTCGCTGAGCCCGAGCCGAACACGCTCACCATCCATCGCGGCACCCTTCGCTCCGGCGACCATCTCGAGGTGCCGGGAACACTGCTGGTGCTGGGCGATGTGAATCCGGGCGCGCGGGTGAGCGCTGGCGGGGATGTGTGCGTCTGGGGCCGTCTGCGGGGGGTGGCCCACGCCGGCAGCGGCGGGCAGGAGACGGCACGGATCGTGGCTCTGCAGCTGCGCCCCCTGCAACTGCGCATTGCCGGCGCCGTGGCGCGTGGCCCGGAGGATCAACCGCCCGCTGGGTTCTGCGAGCAGGCGGTGCTGCGGGGCAGGGCGATCGCCATCGAGCCGGCGGAGCCGCAATGGCCGCTGCAGGCCGGCGGCGCTAGCGGTTCACCAAACCCAACGCGCCCATCACCCCGGCCACCGTCATGAACCAAAGGGGCGAGATCTTGGTGCGCAGCATCAGCACACACACCACCAACGACACGGCATAGGCCGGGGTGTCGTGGTCGGAGATGCGCAGGATCTTGAGGCCCACGGCGAAGAGGATGCCGAGGGTGATCGGGCCGAGGCCGCGCTCAAACGCCACCCGCCAGGGGCTGTGGCGCAGGCGATTCCAGCTCAACGCAGCCACCACCATCAGCAGGGTGGAGGGCAGCAGGATGGCGATCTCGGCCGCCACCCCGCTGATCACCCCCCAGAAGGGGCCTTCGCGAACGGCAGCACCCATGCCGAGCAGCCCCACAATCATCGAGCTGGGGCCCGGTGCCGCTTCGGCGATGGCATAGATCTCCGCGAATTGGCGGGATGTGAGCCAGCAGTACTGATCCACCGCCATGTGGTGGTACTCGTTGAGCAGGGTGTTGCCGCCACCCAGAGAGAACAACGACAGGCTCAGGAAATCCCAGATCACGGCCAGCAGCTGGCGCCAATCGCTCAGTTGGAGCGCCTGGCAGGCGGCGGAGCCGGCAGAGGCGGCAAGGCTCGCGCTCATTTGCGCTCTCCCCGCGGCCAGTACCAAGCCATGGCCAGCGGCCCCGCCACCAGCACCAGGGGCACCAAGCGCACGTGGAACACGGTCATGGCCAGGAAGCTCACACCGGCCAGCAGCATCGCCACGGGATCACGGCTGTAGGCCCCGGCGATCTTGAAGCCCATCGAGAGCGCCATACCCGCTGAGGCAGTGATCACTCCCGCCAGCACCCGATCCACGGCCAGGGTGGTGTGCAGGTAGTAGTAGCCCAGGCCCAACAGCATCAACAGGCTGAAGGGCAGCAGCAAGATGCCCAGCAAGGCCGCGATGGCGCCGCTGAGCCCGCCAAAGCGGCTGCCGATGTACACGGCCATGTTGATCTGATTGGGCCCAGGGAACAGGCGCGCCACGGTGAGCCCCGTGATGAACTCTTCCTTGCTCATCCACTGGCGCTCCTCCACCACGATGCGCTCGCTCCAGGCGGAAAGCCCACCACCGAAGGAGGAGAGCGCCACCTGCTGCATGCCGAGGAATAGCTGCCAGTGGGTGGGCGCGGGGGCAACCTCTGCCATCAGTTGTGCACGAAATGGGGATCGGGAGCGAGCTCGCCGTGTTCGTGATACGTGGGATCGAGGGGATCAGGCGCGCTGTATTTCTTCGAGGCCTGCCAATCGGCCTCGAAGACCTCCATCAAGCGGCGGATCACGATGGGGCAATCGATCTCGATGCCGAGCTCGCGGCGCACATCAAAGGCACTGCGATCGATATTCATCGAGCCGGTCATGGCGGCCTTGCCGTCCACCAGGATCAACTTGGCGTGGAGCTTGAGGTGCTTCTGCCGGCGGATCTTCAC
>VGPP01000076.1 GCA_016882585.1 Cyanobacteria bacterium M_surface_7_m2_037 | reverse complement strand
GCGATCGCATCCTCGATAAAGACCGCTTCCGCCAGGACCTCGGCGGTGTGGTGGAGGCCTACGGGGAGGTTCTCAAACGGGTCCAAGGCGCCTGCCCTTCACCCCGTTTGGGCAAGTAAGTTCGGCGGAATTTGCGGCTCTGCCGCGCTCCTGCTGTACCCATGGCTGCCACCCCTCACGGTTTGAGCCGCGCGCTGCGCCTTCGTGGCTCCCTTGGGCTGGCTTCCATGCTGCCTCTGGCGGCAGGCGTGGTGATGGGCGCAGCTCCGGTGTTCGCCCAAGACGCCACGCCCGCACCGGCTGCGGCGCCGGCTGAGAGCAGTCCTCCGGGTGAGGCTCTTGCGCCGCCGGCCAAGCCGGAGCCGAAGGTGCTGATCAGCGAGGTGGTGGTGAAGGGGATTGAGGGGCACCCCGAGCAGGAGCGTCTCGAGATCGCCGTGTACGACGCCATGGCTACCCGGCCTGGCACCCAGGTGACCCGCAGCGAGCTCCAGAACGACCTCTCGGCGATCTACGCCAGCGGTTGGTTTTCGGATGTGCGCATCCAGCCAGTGGATGGCCCGCTGGGCGTGCAGTTGGTGGTCACGGTGGTGCCCAACCCGGTGCTCACCGAGGTGGAGCTCGAGGGCATCGGGCCGAAGACCAAGATGCCCCCCAACCTGATCCCAGACATCTTCGCGGCCGATTACGGCAAGACCCTCAACCTCAACACCCTGCAGGCCCGCATCGGTGAGCTGCAGAAGTGGTACGCCGATCAGGGCTATTCCCTCGCCCGGGTGAGTGGCCCCACACGCGTGAGCCCCACGGGTGTGGTGGAGCTTCAGGTGCGTGAAGGCACCGTGGCCGGCGTGGAGGTGCAGTTCCTCAACAAGGAAGGTGAAGCCACCAACGACAAGGGTCAGCCGATCCGCGGTAAGACCAAGCCCTGGGTGGTGACCCGTGAGGTGTCAATCAAGCCCGGCGACACGTTCAACCGCCGCCAGCTCGAAGACGACATCAAGCGCCTCTACGGCACGGGTCTCTTCGGTGACGTGAAGGTGACCCTGCGGCCTGTGGCCGGCAATCCCGGTGAGGTCACGATTGTGCTCGGCATCGTCGAGCAGTCGAGCGGTTCCCTCTCCGGTGGTCTGGGCTACAGCCAGGCTCAGGGTGTGTTCGGTCAGGTGCAGCTGCAGGACAGCAACCTGCTGGGCCGGGCCTGGGATCTGGCGGTGAACTTCACCTATGGCCAGTTCGGTGGCCTGGGCGATATCTCCTTCACCGATCCCTGGATCAAGGGCGATAAGTTCCGCACCGCCTTCCGCGCCCGGGTGTTCTTCAGCCGGGAGGTGCCCCAGATCTTCCAGAGCCAGAACAACGGCACGATCAACACCGTGTCGGATGTGTCGAACGACTTCTTCAAGGCGCCCTCCAACGCCACCGCCTACAACATCCAGAGCAAGAACAACCCCACCGGTACGTCGTTCGGATCCATCTCCAAGGCGGAGAAGGCTGATCCCAGCCTCAACTGGTTCAACCTCGACAACAACTCGATCGCCCTGCAGCGCATCGGCGGCAACGTTCAGTTCGTGCGCCCGCTCAACGGCGGCAACCCCTACAAGCGCGCGCCCTGGAATGTGGTGCTTGGCTTCAGCGGCCAGGAAGTGACGCCGATGAATTTTGGTGGTTCGGTGATGCCTTACGGCATGAACACGAACAACTACGGCAATGGCAAAACGCAGGTGAAGGATGTGATCTGCATTGCCTACAACTGCGCCGAGCACAACCAGCTGGTGGGCGTTCGCGTGGCCGCCACGATGAACAACCTCAACGATCCGCGCAATCCCACTTCCGGCAACTTCCTCAGCCTCGGCACCGAGCAATTCTTCTCGGTGGGGCCGGATTCACCCACCTTCAACCGGCTGCGCGCCAGCTACACCCACTACATCCCGGTGAACTGGCTGAAGATCTTCAAGGGCTGCCGTCCTAAGCCTGGCCAGAAGGAGGATTGCAAACAGGCCCTGGCCTTCCAGGTGACGGCCGGCACCAATGTGGGCAATCTGCCCCCCTACGAAGCCTTCTGTCTGGGTGGTTCCAACTCCGTTCGCGGTTACTACGACTGCGACCTGGGCGTGGGTAAGAGCTTCGGTGAAGCCACGCTCGAATACCGCTTCCCGATCTTCAGCATCATCAGCGGTGAGGTGTTTGTGGATGGCGGCACCAGCTTCGGCAGTCAGCCCAACGTGCCCGGCAATCCCGGTGGTTTGCTGCTCAAGCCCGGTGACGGTTTCTCGGTGGGTACGGGTCTGATCGTGACCACGCCGGTGGGCCCGCTGCGTTTGGAGGTGGCCAGCCAGGACTTCACTGGTGAGTGGCGCTTCAACCTGGGTGTGGGTTGGAAGTTCTGAGCAGCAGCGTGACGATCTGGCCCAGCGATTACTCCCAGGCCTGGACCCTGGCGGCACCGGTGGAGCGCTCCGGTGTGGGGCTCCACAGCGGTGCGGTGGCGCGCCTGCGCCTGGAGCCGTTTGAGCAGCCCGGCTACTGGGTGGCCTGGCTGGATGATCCCAGCCTTCCACCCCAGCGCCTGCATCCGGATCAGGTGTGTGAAACCCAGCTGTGCACCGCGTTGCAGCTGGATCAGCGTCGCCTCGCCACGGTGGAGCACCTGCTGGCGGCGCTGGCTGGTGTGGGCATCAGTTCGGCGCTGCTGCTGGTGGATGGTCCGGAGATTCCGTTGATGGATGGTTCGGCCCAGCCCTGGGTGGAGGCGATCGCGGAAGCTGGCCTCAAGCCCCTCGGTCGCCGGCCCGCTGCGGTGCCGCTGCCCGGGCCCATCACCCTGCAGCACGGCCAGAGCTTTGCCACGGCTCTTCCCTCCGATTGCTTGCGGTTGGGGGCGGCCATCGAGTTTCCCCAGGCGGCGATCGGCCGGCAGCTGTTCAGCCTTGAGCTCACGCCAGAGGCATTCGTGGAGCAGATTGCCCCAGCCCGCACCTTCGGTTTCAAACAGCAGGTGGAGCAGCTGCTCGCTGCCGGGCTGATCAAAGGTGGGGCCCTCGATAACGCTCTGGTGTGTGATGGCGAGGGTTGGGTGAACCCGCCCCTGCGCTTTGCCGATGAGCCGGTGCGCCATAAGCTCCTTGACCTGCTGGGGGATCTCGCCCTGGCGGGGCTGCCCCAGGCCCAGGTGTTTGCCTTCCGCGGCTCCCACGGGCTGCACACGGCCCTGGCTGCCGCTCTGGTTTCTTCGAACTGACCCCCTTGACTGCCACCCCCTCAGCCACGGCACCTGTGCTCACCAGTGAGCAGATCCAGGGTCTGCTGCCCCACCGCTATCCCTTTGCGCTGGTGGATCGGGTGATCGAGCACGAGCCTGGCCAGCGAGCGGTGGCGATCAAGAACGTCACCTTCAATGAGCCGCAGTTCCAGGGCCATTTCCCCGGGCGCCCGCTGATGCCGGGTGTGCTGATTGTGGAGGCGATGGCCCAGGTGGGTGGTTTGATCGTGACCCAGATGCCGGATCTGCCCAAAGGGCTGTTTGTGTTCGCCGGCATCGATGGCGTGCGCTTCCGCCGGCCCGTGGTGCCCGGCGATCAGCTGGTGATCAGCTGTGAGCTGCTCAGCCTCAAGCGCAAACGTTTCGGCAAGGTGAAGGCTGAAGCGAAGGTGGATGGTGAACTTGTCTGCGCCGGGGAGCTGATGTTCTCCTTGGTGGACTGAGCGCCGCCGTGATGTCTTCAGTCGCCATGGAACCCAGCACGGCCGAAACCAGGATCCATCCCACCGCGGTGGTGGATCCCTGCGCGCAGATCGATACCGGGGTCGAGATCGGCCCCTACGCCGTTGTGGGCCCTGAGGTGTCGATCGGTGCTGGCAGCCGGATCGGCCCGCATGTGGTGCTCGATGGTCGGGTGACCATGGGCCGCGGCAACCGCATCTTCCCCGGCGCCTGCATCGGCGCGGAGCCGCAGGATCTCAAATACAACGGTGCCTCCACCGAGGTGGTGATCGGCGACGACAACGCCATTCGTGAGTGCGTGACGATCAACCGCGCCACCCACGACGGTGAGCAGACGCGGATCGGTAATGGCAATCTGTTGATGGCCTACAGCCATCTGGGCCACAACTGCCTGCTGGGCGATCGGATCGTGATCGCTAACGGTGTGGCCGTAGCCGGCCATGTGGTGATCGGTGACCGCGCCGTGATCGGTGGGGTGCTCGGCATTCATCAGTTCGTGCATATCGGCACGATGGCGATGGTGGGTGGCATGAGCCGCATCGATCGCGATGTGCCGCCCTACGCGATCGTGGAAGGCCACCCCGGTCGCCTGCGGGGGCTCAACCGCATCGGCATCAAGCGCAGCGGTTTGGCCGAGCTCGATGGCGGCGCCCAGGCCAAGCAGCTGCAACAGGTGTGGGCTGAGCTTTATCGCAGTGATGCGGTGCTGGCTGAGGCCCTCCAGCAGGTGCGCCGTCAGCCGCTCTTGCCACCGGCCGAAATCCTGGTCAGTTTCCTCGAAGCCTCGATTGCTCCCGGGCGCCGCGGCCCGCTGCCTGCCGGCCGTTCATGAGGCGACTGCTGATCAGCACCGGCGAGGTGTCCGGTGATCTGCAGGGAGGCCTGTTGGTGGCGGCCCTGCGGCAGGAGGCTGAGCAGCGCCAGCTCCCCCTCGAAATCGCCGCCTTGGGTGGCGCCCGCATGCGCCAGGCCGGTGCTGAACTGCTGGCCGACACCACCCCGATGGGCTCCATCGGCCTGTGGGAGGCGCTGCCCTTGGTGCTGCCCACCCTGCGGGTGCAGCGGCGCGTGAGCCGCTGGCTGAAGCGCAATCCGCCGGATGCGCTGGTGCTGATCGACTACATGGGCGCCAACGTGAGCCTGGGCCTCAAGGTGAAGCGGCGGCTGCCCAACGTGCCGATCTTCTATTACATCGCTCCGCAGGAGTGGGCCTTCCGCGTGGGCGAAGGCAGCTCCACCCGTTTGATCGGCTTCACCGATCGGATCCTGGCCATCTTTCCGGAAGAGGCTCGCTTCTACGCCGCCCGTGGCGCCCAGGTCACCTGGGTGGGCCATCCGCTGCTCGATACCCTCGCCGATCTGCCCAGCCGTGAGGCGGCCCGCGCCCAGCTGGGGCTCCAGGTCGGTGAACGGCTGCTGTTGCTGCTGCCCGCCTCGCGCAAGCAGGAGTTGCGCTATCTGCTGCCGCCCCTGGCGGCTGCCGCCGCCGAGCTGCAACGCCGCTGCCCTGGCTTGCGGGTGATGGTGCCGGCCGGGCAGGCTGCTTTTGAACCGGTGCTCGCCGAGCTGCTCGCCGCGGCCGGGGTGCGGGCGGAGGTGGTGCCTGCCGCCCAGGCCGATGCGCTGCGCCCCACGCTCTGCGCCGCCGCGGATCTGGCCCTGAACAAATCCGGCACGGTGAACCTGGAGCTGGCGCTGCGGGGGGTGCCCCAGGTGGTGGCGTACCGCGTCAGCCGGCCCACGGCCTGGGTGGCCCAACATCTGCTGCGCTTCCAGGTGGATCACATCTCGCCGGTGAATCTGGTGCTGCAGGAGCGGCTGCTGCCCGAATTGCTCCAGAACGAGCTCACGCCAGAGGCGGTGGTGCGCGAAGCGATGCCGTTGCTGGAAGACCCCCAGGCACGGGAGCGTGTGGCGGAGGGCTACCAGCGGCTGCGCTCTGCCCTGGGTGAGCCGGGCGTCACCCGCCGTGCCGCCGCTGCCATCCTGGACGCGTTGCCTGCTGCTGCTTCGGTTTGATCAAGCGCACCCTCCCGGTTCTGTTGGCGCTGGGGCTATTGCTCTGGCCCCTGGCGCCCGTGCAGGCCGCTGTGGAGAAGGCCGTTCTGGCTGGCGGCTGCTTCTGGTGCCTCGAGCACGACCTGGAAAAGCTGCCTGGGGTGTTGAGCGTGGAGAGCGGCTACAGCGGCGGCAGCCTGCGCAATCCCACCTACCGCCAGGTGAGCGGCGGCGGCACCGGCCACCAGGAGGTGGTGGAGGTGCGGTTCGATAACGCCCGGATCAGCTACGCCACCCTGCTTCGGGCCTATTGGCGCAATGTGGATGCACTGGATGGCAGCGGCCAGTTCTGCGATCGCGGCACGTCCTACCGGCCGGTGATCTTCACCCTGGGGGAGACGCAGAAACAGCAGGCGGAAGCGAGCCTCCAAGCTGCGGCTCGGGAGCTGGGCAAGCCGGCATCGGCGATCCGTGTGCAGATCAAGCCCCTCAGCCGCTTCTGGCCTGCGGAGGGCTATCACCAGGATTACGCCGAGCGCAACAGCGTGAAATACAACTACTACCGCTGGGCCTGCGGGCGCGATCGGCGCCTGGATCAGCTGTGGGGCGCCAAAGCCCGCAGCAGCGCGGCTTGGGTGTCGGCGCGCTGACCTGGCGGGCCAGCGATCTTGCGGCTGAATTCGGAGGAAAAGCTGAAGCCCTCAGCCGCTTCTTTTCGCTGTTTTTGAGTGGTGGAGCGGGTTTCCGCCCTTTTTTCTCTGAACAGAGTCACCTAGCGTTGACCTGACGCGAGCGCAGGTGTGTGTATGTATCTGCTGACCATTCGCGATGGTCTGGTGACCCGTCACATCGGCCCTTACGAGAGCCCGAAGCAGGCTTCCGATGATCTGGATCGGCTGCTCGAGCGTTTCGGCGAGCGGGCCCGTTGGCAGATCCATGCCCTGGAGGCGCCGCACGAGGTGATGCGCGGCTCAGATCATCTGGCAGCTGCGGCCTAGGGCTTCTGTTGACCGGGATAGCCGCGCAACAGTCCGCTTTCCACCATCAGGCCCACGCCCGCCACGATGGCCACCAGGCTGAGGGTGCCGTACCAGAACCACGGGCCATGAGCCTGGCCAAGGGTTTGCAGTGTGCGGCGCTGAACAGCTTCCCCGAATAGGCACAGACCGGCGGGTAGCAACAGCACGCCGATCTGGGCCTTCACGAACCAGCGGATCTTGCGAACGGCCATGGGGTTGTGCTGGGTCGATCGTTGCAGGCCAGCCTAGGCGGGGCCCCCGGCCTGCACCCAGTTCACCAGGGTGCGCACGCCATAGCCCGTGGCGCCTGCCGGATCCAGGCCTCGGCCTTTATCGCTCCACACCGTGCCGGCGATGTCGAGGTGCGCCCAGGCCACCTCCGGCGCCACGAAATCCTGCAGGAACAGGGCCGCGGTGATCGATCCACCGGGCCTGGGGCCGGTGTTTTTCATGTCGGCCAGGCCGCTCTTGAGGCCGGCGCGGTAGGAAGCCCGCAGCGGCATGCGCCACAGGGTTTCGCCGCCCTGGGCGCCCGCTTCGATCAGGCCCTGAGCCAGCGGATCGCAGGGCGACCAGAGGCCAGCGATCTCTTCCCCCAGGGCGATCACGCAGGCCCCGGTGAGGGTGGCCAGATCCACCACGGCATCGGGCTCGAGCTTGCAGGCGTACACCAGCGCATCGGCCAGGGTGAGCCGGCCTTCGGCATCGGTGTTGTTGATCTCGATCGTTTTGCCGTTGGAGGCCGTCACGATCGCGCCGGGGTGGATGGCGCCGCCACTGATCATGTTTTCGCAGGCGGCCACGATCATGTGCACCTCCACGCCAGCGGGCTTGAGCTCGGCGATGGCACGCATGGCCCCCAGCACCGCGGCGCTGCCCCCCATGTCGTACTTCATCATCTCGATCTGGGAGCCGGCGGTTTTGAGGTTGTAGCC